>CAYRPW010000263.1:3491-3791 GCA_964426145.1 uncultured Oscillospiraceae bacterium | reverse complement strand
ACGACGACCGATTCCACGGTGCTCAAAGCGGGCTCCACGGGGCTTGCCGTGCGGCAGCTGCAGGACCGGCTCAAAGACCTCGGGTATTACACCGGCTCGTCGGACGGCTCCTTCGGCGCCGCGACCACGCAGGCCATCAAGGATTTTCAGGCTGCCAATAACCTGACGGCGGACGGCATTGCCGGTACCAAAACGCAGGAAGCGCTGTTTGGCAAATATGCGATCGCGAAAAGCAACACCACGTCGGGCACTTCCACTTCCGGCACGACACCGGAATCGACACCCTCCGCTACTCCGACG
>CAYRPW010000263.1:0-3481 GCA_964426145.1 uncultured Oscillospiraceae bacterium | reverse complement strand
ACCACCACCACAACCACCACCGATACGAACACCTACACCAACGGCAAAACCAACATCTACCTGCGCCTGGGTTCCACCGGCGATCAGGTGAAGATTTTGCAGAACCGGCTGATCTACCTTGGCTACCTCTCCGGCACGGCGGACGGTGTTTTTGCCGAAACCACGGAAGCCGGCGTGGTGGCCTTCCAGAAGCGCAACGGCCTCACTGCGGACGGCGTTGCCGGGCCGGACACGCTGGAGCTTTTGTACTCCTCCGCGGCCAAGAGCGCGTCGTCGGTGGTTGCGTACCTGGGCGCGCTTCGCATCGGCATGACGGGCGACGGCGTACGCGGCCTGCAGCAGCGTTTGAAAGACCTGAATTATTACACCGGCTCGGTGGACGGCGATTTCGGCCAGGGCACCTATGCCGCGGTGGTGGCCTTCCAGACCGCCAACGACCTCACCCCGGACGGCGTTGCCGGCAAGGAAACGCTGAACCTGCTGTACTCGGGCACGGGTTCGTCGTCCTCGGGGTCGAGCTCCGGCACGTCCACCTCCACGTCCACCAACCCGGCCACCTACGGGGAAACCGCGAAATCCACCGGCTATACCACGCTTTCCACCTCCAACAGCCCCTCGAAAACCAACGTAACCGCGCTGCAGACCTCGCTGGCGTCGCTGGGTTACTACGGCGGCTCGCTGGACGGCTCCTTTGGCAGCGGCACCACGACGGCCGTGAAGAACTACCAGGCCGCCAAGGGCCTGCGCGTCACCGGCACGGCCGGCCCCGCCATGCAGCGGATGCTCTACGGCGGCACGTCCGCCTCGGGCTCGTATTCCACGCTGCGCCCCGGGGATACGGGTTCGGACGTCCGCAGCCTCCAGTACACGCTGTATGAGCTGAAGTATTACGACGGCCAGATCACCGGCACCTACGACGAAAAAACCACCAACGCCGTGCGCGACTTCCAGGACGTGAACGGGCTTTCCTCCATCGACGGAGTCGCGGGCCCCGAAACGCTCCGCTGGCTCTATTCCTCCAGCGCCAAGGCGCTGTCGTCGGAAGTCGAGTAACGGACTGGTATCAGAATCAAAAGCGCAGAGCACAATCCGTGTTCTGCGCTTTTTCTAAGCAGGAGGATTCGCCGTATGCACATCGCCGTGATCACCGGCACGCAGGTCAAAGGCTGCACCCACGAACTGACGGAGCTGTTTCTAAAGGACCTGCGGCAGGGCAATACCGTGGAAACCTTCACGCTCCCCAAGGACGGTCCCCCCTATTGCCTGGGCTGCAAAACGTGCTTTTTCCACGGCGAGGACAAATGCCCGCACGCGGACACGGTGCTGCCCCTCTGGCAGGCCATGCTGCGTGCGGATCTGATTGTGTTTTCCTACCCGGTGTACGCGCTGCGCGCGCCCGCGCAGGTGAAAGCGCTGCTGGATCACCTGTGCGTGCACTGGTTCGTGCACCGGCCCAAGCCCGCCCTGTTTCCAAAGCACGCCGTGATCCTTACGCAGGCCATCGGTTTTTTCTGCCGCGCCGCCCTGCGCGACGTGAAAACGAGCCTGTCCTGGCTTGGCATATCCGACGTGCGCACGGCGGGCTTCGCCCTGCTGGAGGGCGTATACTGGGACGAGCTCTCCGCAAAGCGCAAACGGAAATTCGCGCGCAGGCTGCGCCGCCTGGCCGGGCGGTACCGGGCGATGAAACCCGCGCGCATGAGCCTTACGGTGCGCGTGAAATTCCGGCTGCTGCGGTGGCTGCACAGGCTGCTGCAGCGCAGGGCGGACACCCTTTCGATGGACGAACAGTACTGGAAGGACAACTTTCTGAAAAAGGCATAGCGCGGGGGACGCGCAGACGGCAGCCCCGGCTGCCGGCCGCAATCCCGAGGCTGACAAAAAGGCGGCGGCGCATTCGCGCCGCCGTCTTTCATACGATCAATGGCTGGTATTCCCTGCGTATCCTTACTTCACCGCGTCCCGCAGTGCAAGGGCCATGTCCTCGCGCTCCCAGGGCAGGTCGATCTCCGTGCGGCCGAAATGGCCGTAGGCGGCGGTTTGCCGGTAGATGGGGCGGCGCAGATCGAAGGTGCGGATGATGCCCGACGGGCTCAGGTCGAACACGCGCAGCACGGCTTTGCCCAGAAGATCGTCGGAAACGGTTCCCGTGCCGAAGGTATCCACCTGCACGCTCACGGGCTGGGATACGCCGATGGCGTAGGCGACCGCCACCTCGCAGCGCTCCGCCAGGCCCGCCGCCACGATGTTCTTGGCCACGTGGCGCGCCGCGTAGGACGCGGAACGGTCCACCTTGGTGGGGTCCTTGCCGGAAAACGCGCCGCCGCCGTGGCGGGCGTAGCCGCCGTAGGTATCCACGATAATCTTGCGGCCGGTTACGCCCGTGTCGCCCGCGGGGCCGCCCAGCACGAAGCGCCCGGTGGGGTTGATGAACACGCGGGTGTCCGCGGTGAACAAGCGCGCGGGGATCACGGGGCGGATCACCCGCTCCATCAGCGCTTCGCGGATCACCTCCTGCGTATGCTCCGGGTTGTGCTGCGCGGAAAGCACAATGGTATCCACGCGCGCGGGCACGCCGTTTTCATACACTACGGTCACCTGGCTTTTGCCGTCCGGCCGGAGCCACGAAAGGGTTTCCCCGTCCGCGGCGCGCCCCTTGCGCACGTCGGCAAGCCGCCTGGTCAGCCGGTGCGCCAGGCTGATGGGCAGCGGCATTTTCTCCGGCGTTTCCGTGCACGCGAAGCCGAACATCATCCCCTGGTCGCCCGCGCCGAGCTCCTCCTGCCGGTCGAAGGAATGATCCACGCCCATGGCGATATCCGGGCTTTGGGCGTGTACGGCGGTCAGCACCGCGCAGGAATTGTAATCAAAGCACATCTCCGCGGACGTATAGCCGATGTCCTTCACCACGCCGCGGGCAATGCCGTCGATATCGACGTACGCCGTGGTGGTGATTTCCCCCATCACGAGCAGAAGCCCGGTGGTCGCGCCGGTTTCGCAGGCGACGCGCGCCATGGGGTCCTGCGTGAGTAAAGCGTCCAGCACCGCGTCGCTGACCTGGTCGCACAGCTTGTCGGGATGCCCTTCGGTTACGGATTCCGAGGTAAACAGTTTGCGCATGGAACTCTCCTTCTCAATCAAAACGCCCGCGAATGTTTCGCGGGCGCCGATAATTCATCATTTCCTTATCTTCCGGCTTCCCGCCGCGAGATTTGCCACCTTGCACCTCGTGCTGGTTGGCGGGCTTCATCGGGCTCGTTCCCTCTGCCGCTCTTTATAAGGGTATGCAGTTGTCGGGCACAGTATAACGCAATCGTGGGAATATTGCAAGCGCATGTATTAATACAAATGTGGAAGGAGGAATTAGGAATTGGCAACGTAAGTGAGCGTGTGCCCAGTGGGCACAGCCGCAAGGCGGCTAGCGAGCTGGAGTTGGGAGCTTTGACAGAGTACGGCGACCGAACAAGGGAGCCGTACGACA
>CAYRPW010000262.1:0-3796 GCA_964426145.1 uncultured Oscillospiraceae bacterium | reverse complement strand
GAGGAGGTGGAAAATATCCAAAATCTTCGCGGCTTCTTCCACGCGGGTTTTGATTTCGGCTTTGGGGGTTTTGCGCAGCTTGAGGCCGAACGCCATGTTATCGTACACGGTCATATGCGGATACAGCGCGTAGTTCTGGAACACCATCGCGATGTCGCGGTCCTTGGGGGCGACGTCGTTAACCAGTCGGTCGCCGATGTACAGCTCGCCGCTGGTGATTTCTTCCAAACCCGCAACCATGCGCAGCGTTGTGGATTTTCCGCAGCCCGAGGGGCCGACCAGAACGATAAACTCTTTATCGTCGATGTCCAGATCAAAATCCGATACGGCCACCACGTTGCCGGCATACACCTTCGAAATTTTCTTTAACGATACGCTTGCCATGAATTAGCCTCCTTTTATTTGCTGAACGAAAAAATCGCTCATACGGCACAGACTTAGCTATATTATAGCTTCTGCAGGCCGAAATGCAAATGGCTGAAATAGCCAAAGTTTGCAATACGCATTTGTACACGATGTATAGGTTGGACAAGCGGCTACCAATTTACACCGGGTGCGGTCGGCGTGTTTTTCGGTTTCCATCCGCCGCCGAACCGTGTTATACTGAACGGGAAATCAATCGCAATACCGGGGAGGATGGAAACCGATGAAAGAGTACGCCCAGGACGTCCTTTCGGCAGCGCTTGCAAACGGCGGCGATTTTGCGGAGATCTTTTGGGAAGACACCCGCTCCGCGCGCATGCAGCTTGTCAACAGCCAGGCCGAGAGCATTAACTTCAGCCGCCTGCACGGCGCGGGCATCCGCGTGTTCGTGGGGCTGAACGCCGTATATGCCTATACCAACGAAACCGACCGGGAGGGAATGCTTCGCTGCGCGGCGCAGGTGGCATCCGCCGTACGGGAACAGAAGCGCTCCGTGCTTGCCCTGCCGCCGTTTGCCGTGCCGAAGCTTCCCGCGGCCTACCGTATTTTGAAAACGCCTTCCGGCATTGAGAACAGGCGCAAGCTTGATATCCTCCGTGAGGCGGACAGCGCCGCCCGCGCCGTGAGCGCGGATATCCGCCAGGTCAGCTGCGTGTATCTGGATGTGGAGCAGGACGTGATTTTAGCAAACTCCGAGGGCCTCTATGCGCAGGACACCCGTACCCGCACCCGCATGGCCTGCACCGCGATTGCCGACAACGGCAAGGAAAAGCAGATTGCCCACGAAGGCCCCGGCGCTTCCATGGGGTTTGAGATATTCGACGGCCGCGTAAACCCCGCCGAAACGGGCAAAAAAGCGGGGACGACCGCAAGCCTGATGCTTCACGCGCCCGAATGCCCCGCGGGCGTGATGCCCGTGGCGATCGACGGCGGCTTCGGCGGCGTCATCTTCCACGAAGCCTGCGGCCACAGCCTGGAGGCGACGAGCGTCGCGTTCAACTTAAGCGTGTTTACCGGCAAACTCGGCCAGCAGATTGCCTCCGAACGCGTCACCGCGATCGACGACGGCACGATGCCCGGCGAGTGGGGTTCCACCCGCATCGACGACGAGGGGATGCCCACCACACGCCTTACGCTGATCGAAAACGGTATATTGAAAAACTATATGATCGACAAGCTGAACGCCAAGCGCATGGGCATGCCGCCCACGGGCAGCGGCCGCCGCCAGAACTATACCTTTGCGCCCACGTCGCGCATGCGCAACACCTACATCGCCCCCGGGGCGGACGACGAGGCCGAGATGATCCGCACCATGGGCGACGGCCTGTACGCCAAAAAGATGGGCGGCGGCAGCGTCAACCCCGCGACGGGTGAGTTCAACTTCGCCGTGTCGGAGGGCTATCTGGTCAAAGACGGCAAAATCGCGTCCCCGGTGCGCGGCGCGTCGCTGATTGGCAAAGGCGCGGATATCCTGCCCAGGATCGACCGGGTGGGCAAGGCCATGACCATGGACCAGGGCATGTGCGGCAGCATTTCCGGCAGCGTGCCCACCAACGTGGGCCAGCCGATGATCCGCGTGACGCAATTGACGGTCGGCGGCAGAGCGAAGGAGTGAGCGGCATGGAATTGACTGTATTTTTGGAAAAACTGTTCGAAAAGGCGGCAAATGCAGGGCTAGAAGCCGCGGAAGCGTACGTGGCGGAAGACGAGAGCTTCAAAGCCATGGCGTCCAACCAGGAGATCACGCAGTACTCGTCCAACCTCACCAAGGGCCTTTCGTTTCGGGTGATGGTCGGCGGGAAGATCGGCTATGCGTCCACCGAAGCGTTTGACGAGCAGGCGATCGGCTGGCTGGTTCAAAACGCGAAGGACTCCGCCCTGCTCTGCGAAGATACCTCCGAGCAGTTCATCTATCAGGGCAGGGAAGCAAACCCTGTGCTGAACCTGGAGGACTCGGTCGGCGAGCCTGCGGAAAAGCTGCAGTTTGTGCTCGACGTGGAAAAGGCCGCCCGCGGTTTCGATGCGCGGGTGCAAAACGTCGGCTATAATATCATCAACACCGGCAGGGAAAGCGTGCGGATTGTGAACACCTACGGGCTGGACAAGCAGTATACCGCCACCTACGGCGTAGCCTACATCATGCCCGTGGCAAGCGAGGGAACGTCCACCGCAACCGGGTTCTCGGTACAGCTCGGGCGCGGCTTCAAAGCGCTGAACGCGCAGGCGCTGGGCAAACAGGCGGCGGAGGAAGCCGTTTCCATGCTCCACGCGTCGCCCGTGCCCTCGGGCCAGTACCGCGTCATCCTCCATCACCGTGCCATGGCCGATCTGCTTACCGTGTTCGACGCGGCATTTTCCGCCGAAAACGTGCAAAAGGAGCTGTCCATCCTGAAGGGCAAACTGGGAGAGACAATCGCCGCTCCAAGCGTTACGCTGGTGGATGATTCCCTTCTGGCAAACGGCGCCGCTTCCCGCCCGTTCGACGCGGAAGGCGTGCCGGGCGGCACGCACGCCGTGATTGAGAACGGCGTGCTGAAAACCTTCCTGCACAACCTGAAAACCGCGCATAAGGACGGCGTACCGTCCACCGGCAACGCAAGCAAGGCCGGGTATTCCGCGCCGGTGCGCGTTGCGCCCACGAACTTCTTCATCAAGCCCGGCACGGAGAGTTTACAGCAAATGGTGCAAGCCGCAGGCGACGGTCTGCTGATCCAGGAGTTGGACGGCCTCCATGCCGGCGCGGATTCCGTCAGCGGCGATTTCTCCCTGCTGTCCAAGGGCTTCCTGATCAAGGACGGGAAACTTAATCGCCCGGTGGAGCAGATCACCGTCGCCGGCAACTTCTTTGCCATGCTCAAAGCCGTGCAAACCGTGGGCAGCGATCTCACCTTCCCCCAGGGCGGCTACGGCTCTCCCAGTATTGACGTCGGGAAATTGAGTGTGGGGGGCAACTGAGGGAAGCGTGTGCCCTGTGGGCACCGCGGCGAAGCCGCGAGCGACCCGAAGTTGAGACGTTTTGCAGAGCCTAGCCCCTGAGTGAGGGGGCTAGGCGACAACAAAACGGACGGGCATGATGAAACACTATGGTGCATCCTGCGGATGCTTGCGCGAAGCGCAAAACGAGCCGAAGTTGAGAAGGTTTACGGAGTGCGCAAACGGGAGTGCAGCGCACGACAATAAACCTGACGGGCATGTTACATCCAATCAACCGTGTTCCCGGTCGCCCGATAATAAACCTGACGGGCATGATGTAACACTCCGTATTTCCACAAACACAACAACAGGCCGTTCTCACGGCCTGTTGTTTCAATCACTGCAATTCCTACGCCTGTTTGCGCTTCACGTGCAACAGCGACAATAGGAAAAACAGTAC
>CAYRPW010000261.1:0-3803 GCA_964426145.1 uncultured Oscillospiraceae bacterium | reverse complement strand
AAACGGTGGAAGCAAGGGATTTGGCGGTGGTGATCGTATTCAGGCAACAATGGTTTTCGAGAAGCTCAAATTATAAAATCATACCATCATTACCCGTACTAATAACGTATCTCATACCAAGATACGTTATTAGTCTTTCGAATCTAAAAGAGCGTTGATAAATCGCTTCGGCCACATCCATTCGCTTCGGGGCATGGGACCATTGCCTCCACTCATGTTTTTGCTACAGCGTGACCCCGGATTTGAAAATGGCGATGCCGCGATAATCGTTTATTTCGTTTTTCGCGGGTTTGCCGGAGGCGGTTTGGAGCACCAGCTCCATCAGCTCGCCGGTGAGCTGTTCCATGGTATGCGTGGTCAGCAGCTTCCCGGCGTCAAAATCGATCCAGTTTTGCTTGCGCGCGGCCAGTTTGGAATTGCTGGCAATCTTGAGCGTGGGCACCGGCCCGCCGAACGGCGTGCCGCGGCCCGTGGAAAACAGAACGATCTGCGCGCCCGCGGCGGCAAGCGCCGTGGTGGAGATCAAATCGTTGCCCGGCGCGCTGAGCAGGTTCAGCCCGTTTGTTTCCACGCGGCCCGCGTAGGGGAGCACGGCGCGCACCACGGCGGAGCCGCTTTTTTGCGTGCAGCCCAGCGCCTTATCCTCCAGCGTCGTAATGCCGCCCTCCTTATTGCCGGGCGACGGGTTTTCATAAATCGGCTGGTTGTGTTCCTCATAATAGCGTTTGAAGCTGTTGATCATCCCCACCGTATCGCGGAACACCGCCTCGGTTTCACACCGGGCCATGAGCAGCGTTTCCGCGCCGAACATCTCCGGCACTTCGGTGAGAATGGCGGAACCGCCCATGGCGATCAGCTGATCCGAAAAGCGCCCGATCAGCGGATTGGCGGTGATGCCGGAAAACCCGTCCGAACCGCCGCATTTTAACCCGATCACCAGCTGGTCCGCGCTGATTTCCTCGCGCTTGTCCTCCCGCATGCGAAGGGCAAGCTCGGTCAGCATCCGCATGCCGTCCTCCAGCTCGTTCTCCGTTTCCTGGGTGACCAGAAAGCGCACGCGCTCGGGGTCGAACTCCGGCATCCGTTTGCGGATTTCTTCCACGCCGCTGTTCTCGCAGCCCAGGCCCAGCACCAGCACGCCGCCGGCGTTGGGGTGTGCGGCGAGATCCGCAAGGATGCCGCGGGTGTTCTCCTGATCGTCCCCCATTTGGGAGCAGCCGTAGGGATGCTCAAACGCGCTGATCCCCTCCACCGCGCCGCCCACCAACGCCTGCGCGCGCTGCCGCAGCGTGCGTGCGACGTCGTTGACGCAGCCCACCGTGGGGATGATCCACAGCTCGTTGCGGATGCCAGCGCGGCCGTACTTGCGCCGGTAACCCATAAAGGTGCGCGCGGGCACGCTTTGCATGGTCACCGGTGCCGGCATGTATTGGTAAGCAAGTTCGCCCGCAAGCTGTGTGCGCACGTTGTGCGTATGCACGTGTTCGCCCGCGGCGATCGTTTGCGTGGCCGCCCCGATGGGCAGTCCGTATTTGACTACCGGCGCGCCCGCCGTTATCGGCCGGATGGCAATCTTGTGCCCCGCGGGGATATCGCCCGCAAGCGCCGTGCCGATTTCCGGTATTTTCGTTCCCCGCTCCAGCGGCTGCAGGGCAACCGCCACGTTATCGTCGGGATGGATGACAAGGATTTGTTTCATGTATCTGCCTCCAGCGCCTATGCGCGATAATGTAAATAGTTTCATCACCATTCTCATCATACGCAACTTTTATGTTTCCGTCAATCCTTCTGAACGGCATGGTTTTGCACGACGGATTTTGAGTAACCGCTTGCAATTTTCCCGGCAAGCTCTATAATAAGGGGTAAATATCGGTAAGTGTTTACATCGTCCGCGTCCAGGCCCGCCGACGCTTGCCGCAAGGAGTGTTCTGCATGAAACCGTTTATGGATCAGGATTTTCTGCTCAATACGGAAACCGCGAAGACGCTGTACCACGAGGCGGCGGCAGGCTGCCCGATCTTGGATTACCATTGCCACATCAACCCGCGCGAGATTTACGAAGACCGGCGGTATGAAAACATCACGCAGGTATGGCTGGGCGCCGATCACTACAAGTGGCGGCTAATGCGCTCCGCGGGCGTGCCGGAGTATTTCATCACGGGCGGCGCAGGCGATTATGAAAAGTTTCAGAAGTTCGCCGAGGTGCTCTCCAAATCCATCGGCAACCCGGTGTACCACTGGAGCCATCTGGAGCTGCAGCGCTTTTTCGGCTATCACGGCGTGCTGAGCCCGAAAACCGCCGGCGAGGTTTGGGCCCTTGCCCAGGAAAAGCTTAAAAGCGACGGGTATTCCGCGCGCGGGCTGATCCGCCAGAGCAACGTAGCGCTCATCTGCACCACGGACGATCCGCTGGATACGCTGGAGTGGCACCAGAAGCTCTTCAAGGAACAGGGCTTTGCAACCCAGGTGCTGCCTGCCTGGCGGCCGGACAAGGCCATGAACATCGAAAAGCCGGACTTCGCCGATTACCTGCAAAAGCTCGGCGCGGTTGCCGGCGTGCCCGTTACCTCCTTCGAAAGCCTGAAGGCCGCTCTGCGCGTGCGGCTCCAATACTTCAAGGAAAACCGCTGCTCGCTGAGCGATCACGCGCTGACCTATGCGATGTTCGTACCCGCGGCCGATGCGGAGATTGAGCGCATCTTTGCCCAGCGGCTTGCGGGCAAAATCCCGGGCGAGCAGGACGTGCTGAAGTTCAAGACCGCGTTCATGCTGTTCGTGGCCGGGGAATACCGGCGTATGGGCTGGGTGATGCAGCTGCATTACGGCTGCAGCCGCAACAACAACCCCGTCACCTTTCAGGCATTCGGCCCGGATACGGGGTACGACGCGATTGACACCTACACGCCGTCCGCCCAGCTTGCGGCGCTGATGGGCGCGATGGAGGCCGCGGGCGGCCTGCCCAAAACCATTCTCTACAGCCTGAGCCCTGCGGACAACGCCGCCATTGACAGCGTTTGCGGCTGTTTCCAGACCGACGAGGCCGTATGCAAAATTCAGCACGGCTCCGCATGGTGGTTTAACGACCATTTCGCAGGGATGACCGAACAGCTGACCTCGCTGGCAAACCTGGGTTACCTGGCCGGGTTCATCGGCATGCTGACGGACAGCCGCTCGTTTTTAAGCTATCCGCGGCACGAATACTTCCGCCGCATCCTGTGCCGCCTGCTTGGCGAATGGGTGGAAGACGGCCGCTACCCCGCCGATTTCGACGTTCTGACCCAGATCGTCAAAGGCGTCTGCTACGATAACGCCAAGGCATACTTCGCGTTTGCGTAGAAAGGCATCCGCTCCCCATCCCGTTCATCGTTTGCGGCCGCGGCAGCGCGGCCGTTTTTTCACACGGCGAATGCACAAACCCAGGCGCTTCTTGACAAAGCTTGCATGCAAAGCTATCATGATACTAATTTTGACTGAGCGGATGGAGGATGACCATGGCGGACGTAACGATGGACAAACTGGTAGCGCTGTGCAAAAGCCGCGGGATTGTGTTTGCGGGCAGCGAAATTTACGGCGGCCTGGCCAATGCGTGGGATTACGGCCCGTTGGGCGTGGAACTGAAAAACAACGTCAAAAAGGCGTGGTGGCAGAAGTTCGTGCAGGAGAGCAAAACGAACGTCGGGCTGGACTGCGCCATTCTCATGAACCGTCAGGTCTGGGTGGCGAGCGGTCACGTCGGGAATTTCAACGATCCGCTCATGGACTGCCGCGCCTGCAAGGCCCGCCACCGTGCGGACAAGCTCGTG
>CAYRPW010000260.1:0-3837 GCA_964426145.1 uncultured Oscillospiraceae bacterium | reverse complement strand
TCAGGTACGGGTGACCGTCGTCCGTGCCCACGGTCACGCGAACGCTTCCCTGCGGCTTGTTGTATTTGATGGCGTTGTCGATCAGGTTGACCGTCATTTCCTCCAGCAGCGTGCGGTCGCCGTTGACGACGGCCGTTTTGCCTTCCATGGTGAGGGAAACGTCGCTTTTCACCGCGTAATCCCGAAGTTTGGCAACGCAGGCCTGCGCGAGCGCCCACAGGTCCACGGGCTGGTGCGCCTGCGTCATGCCCTCGTCAAGCTTGGACAGCCGCAGGATATCCTCGACCAGGGACAGCAGATGCAAACTTTCCGTGTGAATCTTCTCACCCAGCGCGGCGGTATCCTCCGGTTTGGCAAGCCCGGTTTCCAAAAGCTCGGCGTAGCCGGAAATCGTGGTCAGCGGCGTGCGCAGCTCGTGGCTTACGTTGGCGGTGAACTGCTTTCGGTTCTGTTCGGCGGTCTGCGCCTCGGTGATGTCCTGTAACAGCAGCACCATGCCCGTTTCGCCTTCGGATGGGCTGGAGGATACGTGGTAGGTGCGCCCTCCGGCGCGCATTTCCCCGCTGCCGCCTTTTTCGGCAAGGATCCGCATCAGCGTTTCGTGCCGGTTGATCTCCAGCAGCGCTTTGCCGGTCAGCTCATTCTGCCCCGCGTTTAAAATCTGCCGCGCCGCGGGGTTGATCACCAGAATGCGGTTGCCTTCGCCCAGCACGATCAGGCCTTCCCGCAGCCCCCTGAGCATGGTTGCGACTTCCGATTCATGCCGTTTCTGGCTTTGCAGCTGCTCTGCAATCCGGCGGTTTTGCGCGTCCATGCGCCGGAGCATGGGGGAGAATTCCTCATAGGCGTCGCTTTGCAGCGGATCGTCCAGGTTGATCCGGTTCAGGGGGCGGACCAGGGACTTCGTGATGGGTTTGGCCAGCTGGTACGCAAGCACTGCGGAAACGCTCAGCCCCAGCGCGATCCACCCGAGCATCCCGCGAATCGTTGTCCAGATGCTTTTGAGCGTCCCCGCCACCCGAATGACATAGGCCGTGCTCAGCTTCCGCGCGTAATAGATGCTGGTTTCGCCGACCGTTGCGCTGGACCGGCTTGCGCTGCCCTCGCCGCTTTGGAACGCATCCGCGATCTCCGGCCGGTCGGTATGGTTTTCCATCCGCGCACTATCGGCCTGGCTGTCAAACAACACGGTGCCGTCCGCGCCGATCAGAGTCACACGGTTTACGAATAAGCCGTTCTCCAGAAACGCGGCGGGATCGGACTGATTCCGGAGCGTGTTTACCAGCGCGTCCGCTTCTTCCTCCAGATTGGTTTGCAGCTGGCGGCTGAAATACAGGTACATGCCGCCGATCAGGAGGATCGACAGCAACAGCGAGATCAGCAGCGAAAACAGCACCAGACTGCGGAACAGCTTTTTTCTCACGGGACTTCCTCCAGCTTATAGCCAACGCCGCGCACGGTGAGGATCAGCTCTCCGCATGCGCCCAGTTTCAACCGCAGCGAGCGGATGTGCACGTCCACCGTGCGGGTGTCGCCCGCGTAATTCAGCCCCCAGACGTCGTCCAGCAGCATGTCGCGGGTCACGGCTTTCCCCGCGTGCGCCATCAAAAACGCGAGCAGCTCAAACTCCATGTGCGTCAGTTCCACGGTTTCCCCGTCCGCAAGCACCAGATGGCGTTCGCGGTCAAGCGTCAGGCCGCCTACGGTCAGCACCGTTTCGGCGGGTTCGTCCACGCTGCGGCGCAGCAGCGCCTTTACGCGCGCCAGCAGTTCCATCACGCCGAAGGGTTTGGACAGGTAATCGTCCGCCCCGGCGTCCAGCCCGCGCACTTTGTCCATTTCGGTCCCCTTGGCGGTCACCAGAATCACGGGAAGGCGCTTGGTTCTGGGCTCACGCCGCAGGCTCTGCAGCAGTGCGATGCCGTCCTCGCCGGGCAGCATAACGTCCAAAAGCACGAGAGAGGGCAGGGTTTTCTTGATCGCCGTGCGGAATGCCGCGGCGCTTGCGAAACCCTCCGCTTCAAAACCGGCTTGCTTGAGAGCATACAGCTCCAGCTCGCGTACGCCGGTATCGTCTTCCACGATGTGGATCATCTAAGCACGTCTCCTTTATACAGGCCGGTCACACAGTACTCCACCCATTCGGCAATGTTGGTCGCGTGATCGCCGATCCGCTCGTAATACTTGGCGATCATCAGGTAGTCCATGCCCTCCACGCTGCGCGATGAATCCTTGACCAGAAACTCAATGATTTCCTGTTTGACTTCCACAAACAGGTTGTCCACAATGTCGTCGTCCTGGATCACGATGCGGGCAAGCGCCACGTCCGCGCGCACATAGGCGTCCACGGCGCGGTGCACCATGTCCACCGCCGTGCGCGACATCGCCAGAAAGTGTTCCGGCAGCTTCACCACGCCGTATTGCATCATGGTGACGATCTCGCTGATGTCGGCTGCGTGATCGGCGATGCGTTCCATATCCGTAATCATTTTCAGCGCCGACGATACCACGCGCAGGTCGTGGGCCACCGGCTGGCGGGTTAAAAGCATCCGCAGGCACAGGCTTTCAATCTCGCGCTCCTTGCGGTCGATCACGGCGTCGCCTTCGATAATTTCCTTTGCGCGTTTCACGTCCAGGGTCTGCAGCACCTCGCTGGCGTCCTCCAGCGTATTCTCAATCATACCGCACATTTCGATCATCTGCCGGTTTAAAAGCTCCACCTGTGCGTCGAAAAGATTCTTCTTCATCAACCGAACCTCCCTGTGATATAGTCCTCTGTTCTCGTATCCTGCGGCATGGAGAACAGGTTTTGTGTTTCGCCGGTTTCAATCACTTCGCCAAGAAGGAAAAACGCCGTGGAATCGCTGATGCGCAGCGCCTGCTGCATGTTGTGGGTCACGATGGCGATCGTGTATCGCTGCTTTAATTCCACGGCAAGCTCTTCAATTTTTCCGGTGGAAATCGGGTCCAGCGCCGAGGTGGGTTCGTCCATCAAAAGCACCTCGGGCTGCACGGCCAGCGCGCGGGCGATGCACAGCCGCTGCTGCTGCCCGCCGGACAGGCCCAGCGCGCTGTTGTTCAGGCGGTCTTTCACCTCGTCCCAGATCGCCGCGTCGCGCAGGGAACGTTCCACCATCTCATCAAGCATCGCCTTGCGGCGTACGCCGTGGGTGCGCGGGCCGTAGGCAATGTTGTCGTACACGGTCATGGGGAAGGGGTTGGGTTTCTGGAATACCATGCCTACGCGCTTGCGCAGGAGGTTCACGTCCATATTTCCGTAAATATCTTCGCCGTCCAGGGTTACGCTCCCTTTAATGCGGCAACCGACCACCAGATCGTTCATCCGGTTCAGCGTTTTGATCAGGGTGGATTTGCCGCACCCGGACGGGCCGATGAACGCGGTGATGCGGTTTTCCGCAATCTGCATATTCACGTTCTTCAGCGCCTGAAAATCGCCGTAGAACAGATTCAAGTCTTGAATTTCGATTTTGCTCATAGTTTACTCCTTTACGATTTTTCGGGAAATGAGGCGGGACAGCCCGTTCATCACCAACACGAATACCAGAAGCACCGATGCCGCCGCGTACGCCTTGCCCACGAACAGGCCCTCGCCCGCGAGTACGTACATATGCACCGCCAGCGTGCTTCCCGAGGACATGATGCCCGACGCCATCTTCGCGACCGTACCGGCGGTGAATAAAAGCGCCGCGGTTTCACCCACAATGCGGCCGATGGCCAGCACCACGCCCGCGAAGATGCCGGGCGCGGCGGGGGGCAGCACGATGCGGAACACCGTGCGAAGTTTCCCCGCGCCCAGGCCGTAGCTGCCCTCGCGGT
>CAYRPW010000259.1:0-3848 GCA_964426145.1 uncultured Oscillospiraceae bacterium | reverse complement strand
TTATACGATGCGGATCGCCGGCTTGCAAGCAATGTGCTACAATGAAGATAATAACGCGAAACAGGAGGGGCAGAATGATCATTCCGTACTTGTACTTTCAGGGCAACTGCGAAGAAGCGATCAGCCTCTATTGCGAAACGCTGGGCGGGCATGTGGAGTTTATGTCCCGGTACACCCCGGAAACGGGCGGCAGCGCGCTTGGCGGCAAGGTGATGCACGTAGAGATGTCGTTCGGGACAGGGAAACTCGCCGCGGGCGACCGCGCGGAGTCGGTGCAGCGGACCGACGGCATGATGCTGATGGTGCATTGCGCGACGGCTGCCGAGGCGAACCGCATTCTGGAACGGTTCGGCGCGCAGGGAACGGTGCTGCAGCGCCTGATGCCGCACCCGCCGCCCGACGACGGCGGCATGGGCGCGCTCGTGTGCGATGCGTACGGCGTCACCTGGATACTCACCGCGCCCAACGACCGAAGATAAGAATCCCGGCGGTTCCTGGGTTACCATAACCGCTGTCCGGAACGTCCCGCCAAGAGGGCAGGCGTTCGTCGCCGGGTTGATGTCGGAGGGCTTTCTGCCGCCGCGGATCACGCCTCCGGAGGCGAGAACGGCCCATAAAGCGCGGATCTCCTTCTATGCGCCTGGCAAGACCGCCGGCCGCAAGCAACGAAACAGGGACGGATTTCGCGGCCGTATCGGGTATCTCGGGTACGCGGCGTGCCCCAACGCAATCAACGTTTCCTACCATCCCCGCCGGTTTCCTTCGTGATCGGAAGGAGCAACCGGCGGGGTTTCTCATGCGATTCCAATCAAAGAATCGCAGCAAACCGCTTGACAGTCAGGTTCAACTACTATACAATGAACAGTAGTTAATATCGAACGGTATTAACAGGATGTCACACAGGGGAGGGCTCAGGTTGAACATTCAGTATAAAAAAGGCGTGCTCGAGCTTTGTGTGCTGGCGCTTTTGGATCGGCGGGATTGCTACGGGTACGAGATCTCTGAAGTCATCGCCAAGCGGATCGAACTCTCCGACGGCACCGTGTACCCGATCCTGCGCAAGCTGAAAAGCGACGGACTGGTGACCACGTATTTGCAGGAAGAAAGCGGCGGCCCGCCGCGCAAGTACTACAAGTTAACGGAAACGGGCGCGGCGCAATACCGGCAGGACAAAGCGGAGTGGCTTTCGTTCATCGAAGCCGTCCGCGCGATGATGGAGGGAACGGAACATGAAGAAGGCTGAATTTATCGCCGCCATGGAAAAACAGCTGCGGCAGCAAAACGTGGGTGAAATCGAAGATATTCTGCAGGAGTATGAGGATCACTTTACCTTCAAGGGCAAGGACGGCTATACCGAGGAAGAAATCGCGGCGAAACTGGGCTCCCCGCAGGCGATCGCCGCGCAGTACGCCGTGAGCGCCGTACCCGGCAAGCGCAGTCCCGGTTTGAAGCTGGTCGCGGGCACGGGGCTGTTCTTCGTGGATATCGTGTCGTTTTCGTTCCTGCTGGCGCTCTATGCGTTTTCCGCCGTGCTCGCCGCGCTGGCCGCCGGCAGTCTCGCGTTAGCCGTCAGCTACGCGTTCGGGCTGAACCCGTACGGCATCCTGCCGCCGATGCCCGTGCATTGCGCGCTGGCCGCGGCGGTGCCGCTGCTGGGGCTCACGGCGCTGTCTGCTTTGTGTGTGTATTTCTGGACAACCCTGGTTACGCAGCTTACAAAGGCGTACCTCCGCTACCGTAAAAACTTTATGGCGGCGATCACGGGCAGCGCCAGGCAGCTGCCGTACCCGGTTCGCATGCAAATGCCGCCCAAGGTCTGGCGCACGCTTCGCAAGGTGCTGCTGATCTCGCTGTGCGTGTTCGTGTTCGGGTTCGTGGCGCTGTACGTTTTGTGCGCCGCTTCCGCGGGCGCGCTGGGCTGGTGGCATGCCTGGAACTGGTTTGTGTAAGGAGAAGGCAGTATGAAAACCATCGTCATTACCGGGGCGACGTCGGGCATCGGCTACGCGGTCTGCCGCACGTTTGCCCAAATGGGCTGGGCGGTGCTGGGCGTCGGCCGAAACGAGGAAACCTGCGCCGCCGCCGCGCAGGCGCTGCTTGCGGAGTATCCCGCGGCGGTAGTCCGGTTCTTCCCGTGCGATCTGTCCAAACAGGCGGAGGTTGCGCGGCTTGGCGAGGCCATTCAGGGCGCGCTGGACGCGGAGTACGAAGGAAAGCTGGACGCGCTTGTGAACAACGCCGGCTGCGTGCGAAGCTACTACACCACCACCGAGGACGGGGTAGAAACCGTATTTGCCGTCAACCACCTGGCCGCGTTCCTGCTCACCCGGCAGCTGATGCCCGCGCTGCTTGCGGCGCGGGGCCGCGTGCTCGTCACCTCCAGCCAGTCGCACCGGGGAACGAAAATACGCTGGGGAGACGTGATGCTCACCGGCGGATACCGCCCGCTGTTTGCCTACAAACAATCCAAACTTTGCAATTTGCTGTTCGCGTTTGCGTTCAACCGCCGGTTTGCCGCCCGGGGCGTGCACTGCTACGGCGTCGATCCGGGGCTGGTGAACACCGGAATCGGGGAGAAAAACACGTCGGGCATCGTCAGGCTCTTCTGGCGGCTGCGCAGGAAAAGCGGCACAACGGCGGAAACGGCCGCAAAAACCTATGCGTTCCTCCTCACGGCGGACGACCCCCGGGCTCTCTATTATGGGCAATCCCAGCCCCGGCGGTGCAGCCGCCAGGTGAACGGGGAAAACGCCGCGCGCCTGTGGGCGCTGTCCGAAACACTGTGCGGGTGCACGTTCTAAGGAGGGCGGGATTATATGACGAACGTTTTGATCACCGGGGCTTCCGGCGGGTTGGGCAGGGCGTTCGCGCTGGAGTGCGCGCGGCGCGGGTTTGGCCTCCTGTTGACCGATATCAACGCGGAGGGCCTGCAAAAGGCGGCGGCGGGCATCCGCAGGCAATTTAACGTACCGGTGGAATCATTCGCCTGCGATATGACGGATGACGCCGCCGTGCAAGGGCTGATCGGCTTCGCCGCCGCAAAGGGCATCGCGCTGCATATGCTGCTAAACGTCGCCGGGCTGGATTTTGAAGGCGCGTTCCAGAAGCGCAGTTTCCAGGATCTGACGAGCATCCTGCGCGTCAATATCGAGGCAACGCTTAGGATCACCCACCGGGCGCTTGCGCTGCGCGACGGGTCACGGGATTTTCACATCGTGTTCGTTTCCAGCCTCGCATCCCTGTACCCGATTCCCCTCAAGGCAACGTACGCGGCGTCCAAACGCTTTCTGCTCGATTTTTCCATTGCGCTGGGCGAGGAACTGAAGCCGCAGGGCGTACATGTGCTGGCGCTGTGCCCGGGCGGGCTTTCCACACGGGACGACTGTCTGCAGGCCATCGCCGCGCAGGGCTTCTGGGGCAACGCCACGACTAACGACATCGAAAAAGTGGTGCGCCGTACGGTCAGCCGCTCGCTGTGCGGCAAAACCTTGTACATTCCGGGGCTTACGAACAATCTGCTGCGTTTTGGCGCGCGGCTTGTGCCGCCCGCCGTCATCGCGCGGCTTCTGCACAAGCGCTGGCTGCACGCGCAGGCGCAGTGGCTGCCGCTGGACGGCCAGGGGGAAACGTGCGCATCGTGCCGCAATGCGGTATAATGGCAACGTAACAGGCTAAAATGAGGCGGGGCGGTGACGGGGCGATGCAGAAGCTGGGTTCGCTGATCCGGCGGCTGCGCATGGAGCGCGGGCTATCCCAACAGGCGCTGTGCAGGGGCATCTGCGCCGTTTCCTATCTGAGCAAAATCGAAAAGGGCGTTGCCAATCCCGGCGAGGAGATGATCCGGCTCC
>CAYRPW010000258.1:0-3858 GCA_964426145.1 uncultured Oscillospiraceae bacterium | reverse complement strand
AGCCGGAATTCCCGTTCATAATAGCGAACATATGTTCGCTTGTCAATGCCTGCGGGCAAATTTTCCGGCTTTTGTGTTTCGTTTGCGCATCGGCCGGATGGGCGCGGGCGCCGCGGCGCCGGCGGCATGACGGGAAGCGCATGGGCCTGCCGATGCATGGCGGGAGAAGGCTGCAGACGGTGAAACCGGCGGTCGTACGGTTTCACAGGGAATAAAAACGCAAGAAAAGACGGAACAAAAAAGAAGCGCGCACGCGCTTCTTTTTTTGGTATGCTGCCGTTGCGAAACGGCAGCCCGGCCAGCGTGAACGGCTTGCGTTCGCCTTGACTTACGAAGGCTTGTATTTGTTCTGAAAGAATCCGTCGAGCAGGTCCTGGTCCAGAAACGGCAGCAGCGGCAGAATTTTGGAAAAGCCGTACTTTTCCACGCAGGCGGCCGCGGTTTCGTTCAGCTTATCCTTCTTCAGAAAGGGGGCGAGCATCACCAGATCGCCGATGCCGCCCCGCTGCAGGGCAGCGTCGGCAAGATGGGCAACGGCCTTTTTGCCAAGAAACGGGACGGCGCTCATGATCTTTTTCATGTCCAGCCCCTCCTCCAGGGCGACGGCAAGGCATTGTTCCAGCGCGTCCTTGCTGAGGAAGGGCAACAGCCCCGTCAGGCCCTGAAAGCTCTTCTCGCGCCGCATGCTCTGAACAGCCAGGGCGTCCAGCGTGCTTTCGCTTAGAAATGGCGCGGCCATGACGAGTTCCTTCATGGACACTTCCTGCACGCTTTCCCAGAGCTTTTCCGCCTGGTTGGGCTTCACCAGCGGGGCGACGTCCAGAAACGCTTCGGCGGACAGGGGCTTTTCCATGGGTTCGTCGTGGATGAGCTTGTTCACCACTTCGGCGGCGGGCCCTTTGCCCAGAAGCTCGTCGATGGTGACTCCGAAGATATCGGCGAGTTCGCTGAGTTTCCCGATATCGGGCAGGGTCTGCCCGCGCTCCCAGTTGCTGACGGCCTGAAAGCTGATGTTCAAGCGGTCCGCGAGCTCCATTTGGGTCATATTGCGCGCCTTGCGTAGCGACGCGATGGTGACGCTTACGTGCTGCATATCAAACATTGTGTTCCCCTCCTACTTCATTGACCGTGTTTAAATCCAGAAGGCCAAAGCCTGCCGGAGGCCGGTTTCTTCCCATGGGCACGCGGCGCGGCCGAAACCCAGCGCCCGGCAGGAGCGTTGACCCGCCCATGCCGCATGCCTGCCGCGCAGCCTTGCAAACCACTGCCGTATCCGGCGCATCGTGCCAGCCTCCCTTCCGCGGGGAGAGCCGCGCTTTCCCCGCACCGACAGCATAGGGCGGCGGCGGGCCGGCGTACAGCAAGCGGTGGTTGAGTCGGGATAAATTTGGCGGTTGAATCCGGCGCAGCGCGCGCTGCAGCTGAGAAACCCCGCGGTTGCGGCGGCGGCGCCGCCGCAACCGCGGGGGTTTCACTCAAGCGGCGGTTGAATCGGGCGGGAACACACGAAGCGTTACAGGTTCAAATCGGAACGCAGCAGGCTGTAAAGCGTCAGGTCAACCACGCCGCGGCCCGCCCACAGCGTTCCCTGGCGGATGGTGCCTTCCCGCGTGAAGCCGTTTCTCAGCAGCACGCCGTGCGAGCGTGTGTTTTCCGGCATTACGTAAGCCTGCACGCGGTTGACGCCGATTTCGGAAAACAGGTAGTCCGTCATCAGCCGCACGGCCTGGGTTGCCAATCCGCGGCCCCAGAACGCCTCGTGAATGCGGTAGCCGATGGTCACCATGCGCGTGACGAGCTCGTAATCGAACATTTCCCCGATGCCCACGATGCGGCCCGGATCGCTTGTCAGGCAGATGCCCAGCGTCAGCGTTTTTTTCTTGCCGAAATCGCGCTCGAAATGGCCGATGATGTTCTCCACGGCTTCACGCGTTTTGCGCGCGCTGCCCGGCGTGTATTGGAACAGGGTTTCGTTGCGATAGATTTCGTCCATGCCGTCCAGATCGGTTTTCTCAATTTTGCGAAGAATCAGGGTGTCCGACTGCAGATACGGGTAGGCGGCGAACAGATCTTTGGCCATAGGAAGGCTCCTGTCCTGCGTATTTGAGAGGCGTTCGGCCCTGAACCCGGCTTTGGCCGCGCATAGCGCGGCCAAAGCGGGCGTCAGGTGCGGGGAATGCTTACCCGGCGGCTGCGTGCCGCGGGTTACGCGTTATCGTCATCCTTGCGGTCGTAGCGCGTGGAGCGGCGGCCCGTGCGCGGCGGCTCGGAGGTTTGGCTGTCCGCGGTTTCGGACCCTTGCTGCTGCGGCCTTGCGTAGGGGTTGGCGGGCTGCTGCGGAGCTTGCGGCGCCTGCTGCTGGGGCGCGGAGAACGGCGCGGGCCGCTGCGCGTAGGGGTTGGGCCGGCCTGCGGCCTGCTGGTTATAGGGGTTTTGCGGCGTCTGCGGGTTTTGCGGGCTCTGCGGCGGCTTCGCGTAGGGGTTGGGCCGCTGGTAGGGGCTCTGGCCCTCTTTCTGCTGGCCTGCCGCCGTGGGGGGCGCGGCCGCGGCGCGGCGCGCGTACGGGTTCTGCGCGGCCGTGGGCTGCTGGGAACGCTGCCTTGCGGCCGCGGCGCGCTGGGCCGCCTTGCGCTTTTTGTTCTGGGTCAGGGCGTAGGCGTATACGCCGCCTGCTCCGCCCACCAGCACGATGCCGCCCAGCACCAGGCCCAGCCAGTTGCTGCCGGTTTGGGTTTCCTTGGTTTCCTCTTCATAGGTGATGGGGATCATGGTGCCGATCACGAAGGTTGCGGTCGGCTCGGGCGTGGGCGATTCGCTGGTTAAAGGCGCGGTCGGCGTGGCGTAGGGGTTGAACGGCTCGTAGGATACGTTGAGGCTGGAGGAGGGGTTCTGCCATGTGCCCACGTTCCAGTCTTCCACGGCGGAAACCTGCCCCTGCGTGGCCGAGCCGGAAGAGGACGACGAGGAGGTGCTGGAGGAACTCGACCCGGAGTTTAAGATGCCCTGCAGGTAATTGCTGGAATTCAGGAAGGTGGGAAGCTCGGCAAGGCTCAATACCTTGAAGTACGAGCCGCTGATCCAGCCCGTCACGCCGTTCTGGTTGACGTTATACCAGGTGACGCCGTTTACGGTCTGCGTTCCCAGGACCAGGGCGAAGGCATACTGGTTCAGCACGCCGATGCGCGTTCCGCCCGGCGTTTGCCGGAAGTTGACGGAACTGCTGGTTACGTATCCGTAGCTGGACGCGGCGTTGGGGTCGTACGGCGCGGCGGTGACCACGGGCGTTGCGGTGGGCGATGCGCTTGCCAGATAGTCGGCGGTCTCCTGCGCGGTCATCGGGCGGATCTGGTCGTCGCGGATGTAGCCCGAAAGCGTGCCGTAGTAGCTGACGTTCCAGGTGTACCCGTCGTAGTACACCTGTTCGGTTACGTATACCGCCTGGTCTTCCATAAGCCACGCGGCGATGGAAGCCTGGGAGCCGGGCACGGTGCGCAGCGGCACGTCGTCGCCCAGGGTCAGGTAATAACCGGAATTCTTCGAAGGGGTGGGCGAGGGCGAGGGCGAGAGGGTGGGGGTGGCATTCGCCGCTTTATAGGCGTCGATATACACCTGCGCTTCGCCGGGCGTAATGGTGCGCACGGAGGCATACGGCAGCAGGCCGATGGTCGATTCGCCCAGATACGTCTGCGCGCCGGTCCAAATGGTCCCGCTCACGTCGGTTTGGCCGTTCAGGTACAAAAGCGTATCGGCCTGGAGGGTTTTGATGATCGAATTGTCGTTGAAATTGGCGTTGTCGCGCAGGGCAACCTGCGTCAGCGTGACGGCGAAACCCACGTACATCGCGCTTGGGCTTGCGGA
>CAYRPW010000257.1:0-3863 GCA_964426145.1 uncultured Oscillospiraceae bacterium | reverse complement strand
TCCCCGCCGATGGCAAGCTGCCGAAGGCTTGCGGGCAGCTGCCCGGATTGCGCCTGCGAAAGCAGCCGTTCCGCCTTGGAAAGCGCATCGGCAAACACGGCGCCGAACCCGGCAAGCGCGGATAGCATCTCCCGCGCGGTTAGCAGCGCGGGAAGGCCGAACTGAAGCGCGTCATCAGGCGCGCCGCCTTGCTCCAGCCCCTTGAAAACGGTTAACGCTTCCGCCGCGAACACCGCCTCGCGTTTGGCATAGCGCAGCGCAAGCATGGCGCCTAAAAGCGCGTCAGGCGTTTCGCGGTGGTACAGCAGCGCGAACTTGCCGCCGACGGAGAGCGTTTCCGTCCGATCCATCGCGGGCAAGGCAATCGGGTGCAGGCCGCCGAACACACGCGGCCAAGCGCCGGTGTTTACCAGCGCGGCAAGCCCCGCCGAAACCGGCGGAACCGTACGGTTAAGCGTCGGGTACTTGGTATCGGCCATCAAGAGCCGGGTCAGCTCGTCGCGCTTGCGCTCGGGCGCGATCTCGCTTAATAAGCCGGCGTGCTTCCTGGCCGACCGGAGCAATGCTTCGGTCGGCGTGAAACCGAGCTCCGCCGTAAAGCGGGCGGCGCGCAGAATGCGCAGGCCGTCGTCTTTTAAGACCTGATCGGGGTCTGGGGTCACGGTATGCAGGATGCGCGCTTCCAGATGCGAAAGTCCGCCCGCCGGGTCGATCACGGTATCGGGGCGATCCAGCGGCGCGTACAGCGCGTTGACGGAAAAATCGCGCCGGAGGGCATCCTCTTCCAAAGAATCGGCAAAACGTACCGCGAAGGGCTGATGCCCGCCGCGGTAGCTGTCCTGCCGGAAGGTAGTATATTCGGCCATATGGCCGCCGGTATGCAGTTCCACCGTGCCGAAATGCGCCGCGCGAAGCCTGGCGGTTACGTTGGTTCCCTCGCAGCAGGCCTGCACCTCGCCGGGGCGCGCCGCGCCGCACAAATCCACATCGCTGACGGGCAGGCCCATCAGGGTGTTGCGCACCGCGCCGCCGACCGCGTACACCGGATACTCCCCGAACACGTACGCGATTGCCTCAAGCCACGGCGCGCGCAGCGGAGCTTCGCTTATGCTCATACCCAATCCAATCTCATGCCGCCGGTCCGGGGCGATCCGCCTCAGCGTTTTGCGGCCAGCCGCTGGTCCACGAGTTTTTCAAACGTATCCACCTCGCCGCGCAGCACGTTTAGCGCCTTGCGCCAGGTTTCCTCGCTGCGCACGTCGATGCCCACGCTCGCGGCGACGTTCGCCACGGTATCGGTTCCGCAGCGGCCCAGAAATGCGTCGTACTGCGGGAGGAACGCCGCGCCTTCCTCCTCGAACTTCTTGTATACGCTCAAACCGAACAGCAGGCCGAACGCGTACGGGAAATTATAGAAGTGCAGGCCCACGGAATAGTAATGCACTTTGCCCACCCACATGTCGGGGTGCAGCACTTCGGGGTCCAGCCCGTCGCCGTAGGCTTCTTTCTGGGCTTCGGTCATCATGGCGCGCAGCTCATCCACCGACGGCGTATGGGTTTTGCGGGCTTCGAACACAGCGGTTTCAAACAGGAAACGGCTGTAGATATCCACGATGCACTGGGTGGCTTCCAGAAGGCTGCCCTCGAGGATGGAGAAGGCAAGCTCCTCGTCCGCTTCTTTGAGCACGGTTTGCGAAAGCAGCGTTTCGTTGAAGGTGGAGGCGGTTTCCGCCAGCGGCATGGTGTACTCGGTCATCATCAGGGGATAATCCCGGTTGCACTCGTTGTGCCAGGCGTGCCCAAGCTCGTGCGCGAGGGTGCTGACGTCGGAGAAGCTGCCCATGAAGTTGGAAAGGATGCGGCTGATTTTCAGATCGTAGTTGGACGCGCAGAACGCGCCGCCGGTTTTGCCCTGTTTGGGAAGCATATCGATCCAGCGGTTGTCAAAGGCATGCGCCATGAATTTCGCCATTTTGGGATGCGCTTTACTAAACGTATCCACAACCAAATCGCGCGCCTCTTCCACGGTGAATTTCTTGGTGGATTTGCCCACCGGCGCAAACAGATCGTAAAACGGCAGGCCGTTCGCATGCCCGAGGAACCTGGCTTTTGCCTTCAGATACCGGCGGAAATCCGGGAAGGCTTCGCGGCAGGCCGCCCACATGGCGTCGAGCGTTTCACGGTCCATGCGCGCCTGCGCAAGCTGCTGGGTGAGGATGTCCGTGTATTTGCGCGCCTCGCACAGGGTGAGGGCTTCGCCTTTGATGCTGCCCAGGCAAAACGACATGGGCAGGGTAATTTTCTTGTAGGACGCAAGCTCGGCCTCGTAGGCTTTTTTGCGCACTACGGGATCGGGATCAAACGCCATGCCGCGCACGGCGGGCAGCGGGTGGCTTTCGCCGTCCATCTCCACGGTCAGGGTGCCGATCAGCTGGTCGCGCAGCTTGGAAAACGAATCCCCGCCCGACAGCGACATGCGAAGCATCCAGCGCTCCATGCCTTCGTCGAGCATATGGCTTGCCTGTTCCCGGGCTTCCAGCAGCGCAAAGCCGTTCCTAGAAAGCTCCGGGTTGCCGGCGATCAGCGCTTCCAGGTTTTCTAAAGTGCCGATGTACCGCTTGCAGGAGCTGACGAACACTTCGTAATCCACCGAAAGCGTGCTCACGCGCTCCAGGAACTGGAACGCCTGGCGGTTTTCGGCGTCCACGCTCATGCTCAGCTCGCAGAACATATAGGTGCGCATCAGCTTTTCGTGATAGGCTTCCAGATGGTGCAGCAGGCGCAACAGTTTCTGCTCCGCCGGAAGCTCTTCCTTTGTGATCGCCTGCCCGTCCGCAGCCATCGCGGTCAGGGACTCCATATCGGCCAGAAAGGCCGGATCGTCAAACCCCTGGTAAAATACGCTCAGATCCCATGTCGTTTCCATCGGTCGGTCTCCTCTTCATTGCAGAATACACCCGCTGCGGCAGGCGCGGCGGGTGGGAATAACGTACTATGCACGTTTATGCGCGGACGCTTCCTTGAGCGCTGCCAGGCAGCTTTGCTTGCTGAGTTCGATATGCCTTTGCATGAGCGCCTGCAGCCCTTCCAAATCCTTCTGTTCCACCAGCTCCACAATTTTATGGTGCTCCTGGTGGGCATAGCCGCGCCGCGTGTCCTTGGCGATGCTCATGGCGGAGAAGCGGTGGATATATTCGTCCTGCCCCTGAATGACCCGCAGAATGCGCTTCAGGCCGGAAATGGCGGTGAGCTGATCGTGAAACAACCGCGCCATGGCGGAAAGACGCTCGATTTGGTTTTCCTCCATCAGGCGGTCCATTTGGCGCAGCTTGTCGCGCATGGACTGGATATCCTTGGGCGTTGCGTTTGCTATGATGGCGGGCAGGGTGATCATCTCCAGCGCGTTGCGGATGGTGTAGATCTCCTCCACGTCCTCGATGGTAAACGCGCGCACCACGACGCCGCGGCGGATGACGTACTCCACCAGCCCGTCGCGCTCCAGCTTGCGCAGGGCTTCGCGCAGCGGGGTGCGGCTGATGTGGAGCTTGGCGGCGTATTCGGTTTCCACAATCCGGATACCCGCGGGAATTTCGCCCGTGATGATCGCGTTTTTCAGCGTTTCATAGGCGATTTCCCGGATCGGCTTGCTCGCTCCCGATGACGCGTAGCGCATGGCTGACATTCCGACACCCCTTGTATTTTCTTTGTATTTTGTATACTACCGTGTGCACGGGATTTTGTCAAGGCGAACCTCCCGGGCAGCGCGCGGCACGCGGCCGGCTGCACGGTTGGAACAGCGTATGGTTGCCCGTTACAGCGCTTTGGGTGCGCCGTCCAGCAGGGTTTCGTTAACCGCCGCCAAA
>CAYRPW010000256.1:0-3876 GCA_964426145.1 uncultured Oscillospiraceae bacterium | reverse complement strand
GTAATAAAGCCGTGTGGTATGGAAACGACGGCGGCTTTGGGCAGAACACAAACCTGACGCATTTGGTTTGATGTATCATGCATTGGGTTCACCGGCGTTCTACTCATTGTTATGGGAGCGTTTTCATGTCAAAAGGAAATCAAGCCGTACCTTTTCTCCGAAGGCAAGCCCGAATCTTGGTGCGCTGCCGCACGCTGCTGATCATGCTTTTGCCCGCGCTCGCGCTGATCATCATCTTCCACTACATCCCCATGTACGGCATCGTCGTCGCATTCAAGAAATTCAATTACGCCGACGGAATCATGAAAAGCCCCTGGGTGGGCTTTCAGAACTTCGAGTTTTTCTTCACCTCGGGGCAATGGTGGCCCGTAACCCGCAACACCATGCTCTACAGCCTGACCTTCCTGTTCGTCAATACGGTGCTGCAGCTCGTTTTCTCCATCATTCTCAGCGAACTGACCTCCCGGTGGTTCCGCAAAGTATCGCAGACGCTGATGCTGCTGCCCTACTTCATCTCCTGGGTGGTGGTCGGCGCCATGTCGTACAACCTGTTCAACTACGAACGCGGCGCGGTTAACTCCCTGCTGGTCGCGCTGGGGCTGGACCGGATCGATATCTACGGAACGCCGCAGATATGGCCCCTGCTGCTGGTGCTGTTCAGTATCTGGAAAGGCGTCGGGTACAACACGGTTGTGTATCTGGCCGCGATCACCGGCCTGGACCCGGAAACCACGGAAGCGGCGGAGATCGACGGCGCCAACATCTTTCAGCGGATCCGGCACATCACGCTGCCCAGCATCGCCCCTACGATCATCATTCTCCTGCTGCTGAGCATCGGCAGCCTCTTCCGCGGCGATTTCGGGATGTTCTACAATCTCGTCGGCCTCAACAACGGAAGGCTGTTTGCGACGACGGACATCATCGATATGTACGTATTCCGAAGCCTGTTTACCAGCGGCGGGATGGAAAGAGGCGCGGCAGCCGGGTTATACCAGTCTTTACTGTGCTTCATCACCATTATGATCGCCAATTTCGCGGTTCGCAAATACGACAAGGATTATGCCTTGTTCTAATGTCGGAAAGGGTCCAATGATGCCCAGAAAGTCTACGTTGAAACGAGCAAGGCGCATTTCCGCGGATAAAGCCATCTTCTATGCCGTTGGTTATCCTCTGGTCGCCGGCTTCGCGCTTCTCTGCCTTCTTCCGTTCTGGCTGGTGATATCCGGTTCGTTTACAAGCCAGAAGGAAATCATCGTGCGGGGGTTCTCGCTGTGGCCCAAGGAATTCACCCTGGACGGTTACGCCCTGTCGCTGGCAAACCCGGCGGCCGTCGGGCGCGCCTATCTGGTGAACTTCATCGTCACGGGAAGCGGAACGCTGTCCAGCGTGTTCATCTGCATGATGACCGGCTACGTGCTCACCCGCAAGGATTTCCCGTGGCGGTACGGGTTTTCGCTGTTCTTCTTCTTCACCACGCTCTTTTCCGGCGGGCTAATCCCCACGTATCTGCTGGTGGTCAGCACCCTGGGCCTGAAAGACAGCATTCTTGCGCTGATCCTCCCCGGGGTGGTGTCGGTATGGAACATCCTTCTGGTGAAAGGGTTTCTAAGCTCCGTTCCCTTTGAGATCACCGAATCCGCCAAGATCGACGGCGCAGGGGACTTCCGCATTTTCTGGCAGCTGATCATGCCGGTGTCCACGCCCGTAATTGCCACGATCGGCCTGTTCACCGCGCTGGGTTTCTGGAACGACTGGTTCCGCGCGACGCTGTATATCGATTCGCCAAACCTGCGCCCGCTTCAATACTTCCTTCACCAGCTGATCGTAAGCACCCAGGCCATGAAGGCCATTATGGACGAGGCGGGGATCGAAACCCCCACGCTCCCGGTCGAATCCATGCGCATGTCGATGACCGTAATCGTGACGGGGCCGATCATCCTTTTGTACCCGCTGCTGCAGCGTTACTTCATCAAGGGCCTGACCGTAGGCTCCGTCAAAGGCTGACGGGGAGCCCGCAATACGCCGCGGATTGCACACGTTGACCTGGATGGCGCAGAAAGCGCGCTGTTCTTGGCATAGTACCCAACCCATATTGAATAAGGAGGTCCCGGTATGAAAAAATTCCTCGCTACCCTTCTGACCGCAGTGATGATGCTGACGATGCTGGCTGCAAGCACTTCGTTTGCCTCCGCCGCGGAAGCCCCGACCACATACGGCGGGAACGACGTTTCGGAGGAAGTCGCTCTCACGTACCTGATGGTCGGCACGAAACAGCCCGACCATGACCTGGTGTGGAGCATGATCAGCGACTACATCAAAACCAAGATCAACGCCACCATCACCTGCACGGTGATCGACCTGGCTGATCACGACACCAAATACTCGCTGATGCTTGCGTCCGGCGAACCCTACGATCTGGTTGTCACCGCGCAGGGCTGGCTCCACTACGACACGGAAGCTCCCGCAGGCGCATACCAGGAAATCACCCTGGACATGATTCACCAGTATATGCCGCTGACGACGCAGTATCAGACGGATATCGAAAGAAATCTCGATCAGAACCGCCTTGCCGACGGCAAAGTGTACATGGTTCCGGCATCCTTTATCAACCTGACCGGCAATACCTTCGCGGTCTCCATCCGTGAGGATATCCGCGAAGCGAACGGCGTGCCCGAAGTCACCGACGTCGCTTCCCTGGAAGCGTACTACGACTCCGTCAAGGCCAACAACCCCGAAATGTACCCCTATGCCGCCTCCGTCAACAACAACGAGCTCAAGGGCCTGCTCTACAGAACGGCCAACGACAAAATCCAGCTGACGGGCACCGTTCTGGAAGACTTCTTCACCTTCGAATACACCCCCGGCATGACGGCTGAGGAAGCCGCCGCGGCGCTTACGTTCGCCGGCGACGACCCCCTGTACGCCGATTATGCCAAGCTGATGAAGACCTGGGCCGACAAGGGCTACTGGTCCCGCAGCGCGATCGCCGATACGACGCTTGTGCGCGACGCCTACGAAAACGGCCAGTCCGCATCGTTCGTGCAGAACACCGGCACGATGGGCGTTGCCAACAACACCCTCCGTTCCAAGGGCTTCACGCCGCTGATGATCGACCTGTTCCCCACCGCCATCCGCTACAAGGGCGCAACGACGTCCGGCGTAGCCATTCCGCACAGCAGCCAGAATGTGGAACGCGCGCTGATGTTCCTGGATCTGCTCAAGTACGACGAGACCGTGTACGAGCTGTATCGCTGGGGCATCGAAGGCAAGCACTGGGAATGGGTGGACGAAGCCAACCGCGTCTGGAAATACGGCCCCGAACAGGACCAGTACGTGTTCGGCCAGGGCTCCTGGGGCTTCTCTTCTCCGGAATTCGAGCCCAGGAACATGGAAGGCTCCGATCCCGAAGCCATGGCAATGTTCAACAGCTGGTGGGCTGACGGCATCCAGGTGACCAACCCGCTCGCAGGCCTGAACATTGACCAGTCTACGATCCAGAACGAAATCGCCGCGCTGACCAACGTGCGCGCCGAGTATCTGTACCTGCTGGATCTTGGCCTTGTGGACGACGTTGACGCGACGATCGCCGCGATGAACGAAGCCGCAAAGACCGCAGGCCTTGACAAGATCATGGAGGAAATCCAGCGCCAGATCAGCGTTTGGATTGCCAAGAACGCCCAATAACGTTTCGCTTCCGCTCTGCCAAGCGGATACGCAACCGGGTGTGGAATGCGAACCCGTACCCTGAAGGATCTACAGGAAAAGCCCGCGAAAGCGGGCTTTTCTTTTTGGCGCATTGCGCGCGGGCTGCCGCGCCGCAGTTGCAGGGAGTGCACACTAAAAGCGCCGGAACGGCGCTTTTTTAGTGTGTCTCCT
>CAYRPW010000255.1:2184-3890 GCA_964426145.1 uncultured Oscillospiraceae bacterium | reverse complement strand
CCGTTTCCGTCTAATATTTCGTAACTGTACTTGTGTTCTTCGTCGGTGAAATATTGTAACGCGCGGTCGAGCTGCTGCTCACAGGTCATAGAAGTCCCTCCAGAGGGTTCTGCATCAGGATAAAGGAATAAGAAACAACAGTGCATACTGTATCATGTGTAAGAATGATTGTCAATTTACATGGGTTGATGTATGATGAAAACGAAGGTTGTATCCACTTTGCCATAGGAGGTGATATGCCGATGAAACCGGGCTCAGTCCCCGGAATTTCACGCACAGCCATGCTGTTGGGTGAGGATGCCCTCGCGCTTATCCAACGCTCGCACGTGATGATTTTCGGCCTTGGCGGCGTGGGCAGTTATGCCGCCGAAGCGCTTGGCCGCATGGGTGTGGGCAGACTAACTTTGGTGGACGGCGATTTATTTGAAGAAAGCAACCTGAACCGCCAGCTGTGCGCTTTAACCTCAACCCTTGGTAAAGCGAAGGCTGAGGTCACGAAACAACGCTTGCTCGATATCAATCCGGCAGCAGAGATCACGGCAATTCAGGCATTTTATCTGCCCGAATCACCCGTGACCATCGCGCAGGACGTCGACATTGTCGTCGACGCTATCGATACTGTGGCCGCAAAGCTCCACATCGCGCAAACATGCGCCGCGATGGGTATTCCGATCGTTTCCTGTATGGGGATGGGTAACCGGCTGGATCCATCGCAGATTCGCGTAGGCGATCTTTTTCAAACGCGCGGTTGCGCGCTTTGCCGGGTCATGCGCAAGGAACTCCGCAAGCGCGGTATTCAAAAACTGCGCTGTGTGTACTCTTTGGAGGAAGCATGCTCCTGCCAAACCGAACCTCCGGAGAAAAAAGGCTGCAGGGCCGTGCCGGGTTCGGTATCGTACGTGCCTTCTGTTGCCGGTCTTCTGATGGCGGCAGACGTTATCTCCACTCTTTGTAAACAGACGAATTCGAGGGAATACAGTTGAAACTGAAGATTGTGATTATCGGCAGCGGTGTAATCGGGTGCGCCGTTGCGCGGGAGCTGAGCGCATACGATGCCGATATTATTGTGCTGGACGGCGCGGCAGACGTAGCGGAAGGTGCCAGCAAAGCAAACAGCGGCCTGGTTCACGCAGGATATGATGCCAAACCCGGTTCAAGCAAAGCAAAATTCAATATCCAGGGAAGCCGGATGTTTGAGCGTTATTGTCAAGAGCTGGATGTTCCGTATATCCGCAACGGCTCGATGGTGCTTGCGTTTGACGATCAGCAGACGGAAACCCTGCGCGGTCTGCTGGCACAGGGAACCGCAAACGGTGTCGACGGTCTGGAGATCATCGCCAAAGAACAGATCCTGGCCATGGAAGAGCATACGAATCCGGAGGTTGTGGCTGCGCTGCTGGTAAAAACAGGCGCAATAACGTCTCCTTACGGGCTGACCTTTGCACTTGCGGATCACGCCAGGCTCAACGGCGTTTCGTTTCAATTCAATACGCAGGTGCTGCAGATACAGAAAACGGAAAACGGCTTCCTGCTTCACACCAACCGCGGGTTGTTTACCGCGGATAGCGTCGTAAACTGTGCGGGTATCGGCGCAGGCGAGCTGCATAATCAATTATCCGATCGCAAGGTAACGATAACGCCGCGTAAGGGCGAGTACTATTTGCTGGATCACGAAGTAAAGCCCATGTTTTCCCATACGATGTTTC
>CAYRPW010000255.1:1957-2174 GCA_964426145.1 uncultured Oscillospiraceae bacterium | reverse complement strand
GGGTGTGCTCGTGACACCCACCGCACACAATACTTTGATTCTCGGCCCAACCGCAGCCGACGTGCCGGACGGAACGGACGTATCCACAACCAAGGAAGCGCTCCAGATGATCCGGGAAAAATCTCGGCTTACCTGGCCCGGCGAGAGCTTAAAAACCGTGATAACAACGTTTGCCGGTGTGCGCGCCCATGAAGCGGGCGATGATTTCATCGGCGAT
>CAYRPW010000255.1:306-1947 GCA_964426145.1 uncultured Oscillospiraceae bacterium | reverse complement strand
GCTGAAGGTGCATACGAGGCAGTCGGTATCGAAAGTCCGGGCTTATCCTCGGCGCCGGCCATCGGGTTGTTTCTGGCGGAACAGATTGCCGGAGATCTCCATCTGGCAAAGAAACCGGAACGCATTCCAGCGCTCAAACATTTAAAACCCTTCGCAGAAATGTCCAACGATGAGAGAATTAAAGCCTATCAGGCAGACCCGGCCTATGGGGTCGTCGTATGCCGCTGTGAACAGATTACCGAGGCGGAAATCAGAGCCGCTATCCGCAGACCGGTCGGCGCCACGACGGTAGACGGCGTGAAACGCCGCGTTCGCCCGGGGATGGGCCGCTGCCAGGGCGGTTTTTGCTCTCCGCGCGTTATGGAAATACTGTGCGAGGAACTGGGCGTCGATCTGCTGTCCATCACCAAAAGCGGCGGCAACAGCCGTATATTGGCAGGCAGGATAGAAGATGCCAAGGAGAGTGATCGGCATGCATGAAATTGCGGTTGACGTGCTGATCGTCGGCGCGGGCCCTGCGGGTGCCGCCGCTGCCATCGCAGCCAAAGAAAAGGGAATTCATAATCTTTTGGTGCTGGAACGCGAAGCGGAAATCGGCGGCATTCTGAAACAATGTATTCATAACGGGTTTGGGTTGCACCGCTTTCATGAAGAGCTCACGGGACCAGAGTACGCGCAGCGGGATATCGACCGTATCCGCGAGCTTCAGATACCGGTTCAATGCAATACCATGGTGATCGAGATCGACACAGAAAAGCGCGTAACCGCCGTCAGCCGGGAGCACGGGCTGCAAGTTTTCCGGGCGAAAGCCGTTGTGCTGGCCATGGGCTGCCGTGAACGGCCCAGAGGTGCGTTGGCGATACCGGGCAGCCGCCCGGCCGGCATATTTTCGGCTGGCACGGCGCAGAAGTTTGTCAACATGCACGGTTATATGCCGGGAAAGCGCGTGGTGATCCTCGGCAGCGGCGACATCGGCCTGATTATGGCCCGCCGGATGACTCTCCAAGGCGTCACCGTGCTTGCCTGCGCCGAACTCATGCCATACTCCAGCGGTTTAAACCGCAACATCGTCCAGTGCCTTCACGATTTCAACATTCCGCTTCTGCTCAGCCATACGGTGATAAACATTCGCGGGCGCGAAAGGCTGGAAGGCGTCACAATCGCCAAAGTGGACGAGAACCTGCAGCCCATTCCGGGTACGGAGCTGGAGTTCGCATGCGATACGCTTCTTCTATCCGTCGGTCTAGTCCCTGAAAATGAGCTGACCAGACAGCTGAATGTGGAAATGTCCGCGGTAACGCAGGGCGCGATCGTGGACGATTCCTTACAAACAAGCCTGCAAGGCGTGTTTGCCTGCGGGAACGTGCTGCATGTACATGATCTGGTGGATTTCGTCAGTGAGGAGAGCGCAAAGGCAGGCGCTGCCGCCGCTGCGTACGTACTTGCCGAACGGGCTGACTGCTGCGGTATGATTTCCGTTTCAGACGGCCAGGGTGTGCGCGGCGTTGTGCCGCAGCGAATCCGGCAGACAACTGATGCCGCATCCGCATTGCCCGTCAGGCTGATGTTCCGTCCGGACCGGGTTTATCAGAACGTAACCGTTCAGGTTCTCGACGGGCATACGGTTATTCGGTCCGTTAA
>CAYRPW010000255.1:0-296 GCA_964426145.1 uncultured Oscillospiraceae bacterium | reverse complement strand
TATGGTATCCAGGCTTTCGACAGACGGTGTTACCATCCGCCTCGAACTTTAAGGAGACCGGTATGGAGAAAACAATCACTTGTATCAACTGCCCGGTCGGCTGCCAGCTGACCGTTACAGTCAACGGAGATCAGGTTACACAGGTCGAAGGAGCGGGTTGCGCACGCGGCGTTACGTACGCAAAGCAGGAAGCGGTAAACCCAACCCGGATGGTGACCGCGGTAGTCAATCTTCCCGGCTGCGAAGTTCCGCTGAGCGTAAAAACAGCGGCACCGATCCCCAAAGATTTGATTTTC
>CAYRPW010000254.1:0-3915 GCA_964426145.1 uncultured Oscillospiraceae bacterium | reverse complement strand
GCCGCGCCGGGCGATTCACCGCAGGCACGCGGTTGGCCGGGTAAAGCCCAGAGGCACAGGGCATGGAATGGCAAAACGCCGCTGTTTATAGCCTGGAAGCACGAAGCCCCGCAGACATATGCCTGCGGGGTTTTGCGTTTTGTTCAGCTTCGGGATCAACCGCCGTTTGCTTATTGTCCTGGCGGTGTATTGTCAGCACTGCGGGTGGTGCCCCGGCCAAGCGACAGGGAGTACAGCGTTACGCTTTGTACGGGAATGCCCGTCACCTCAACAAGCGCCCGGCGGTACAGGGCCGTCTGCGCTTCGTACAGCGGCCAGAGGGCTTCTACGTCGGTCACGGCGTCGGTTTTGTAATCCAGCAGCGCCCATTTCCCATCCTGTAAAAAGCACAGGTCGATCACGCCCTGCACGAGCATGCCCTGTTCCTCTGGCAGCTGGAGCACGAAACCCCACTCGCGGTGCACGGTTTGCGCGGCCAGCGCGGCGCGGCCCCATTCGCTTGCGAAGAAATCCGCCAGTGCCGCGGGGTCCGTCAGGCGCAGTTCTTCGTCGGTCAGAAGCCGCCTTTGCGCAAAGCTGCGCAATTGTTCTTCAATTGCATCGCGCAGCGCCTGCGCGCTTTGCAGCGGGCGCAGGGGCTCATAGGAAAGCAGGCTGAGCGCCTTGTGCGCCGCAATGCCGCGCTGCACGCCCCGGGGGCTTTCGCCGCCCTCGCGCAGGAAGGCGGGCAGCCGGGGCAGGTCGGCAATCTGCCGGGGGCGGGTGAGCGGCAGGGGCAGGCGTTTGATGCGCACGGTTTCACGGTCGGCGGCGTCGTCCTGCTCGGGATCGGAAAGCTCCGGCACCTCTGCGCCCCGCACGCCGCGCGCGCGCACCAGCGCCGTAACGCCCACCTTGAAGGGGCGGCGGTCCCGCGGAAACGGGGGAGCGATCGGGGAGGCCCACGGGTCTGCGGAAGTCGGCAGCTGCCGGACGAGGCCGCGCACTTCGGAAGTTAAAATTTCCAGCCGGGAACGCTGTTTTTGGAGGGAATCCTGGTCGGCCTGCGCCTGGGCGAAAGCGAGCAATGCAGCCGTTTCTTCCGCCGTATTGTGGGAAACGAGCCGAAAACCCCCTGTTTTATGTGGAAAAGATGTGGATTGCGAGGAGAACGGGGGTTCGCAGGCGATGAGCTCATCCTCGTTTGGGCGTACGCTTTGCAGCAGCCAGTCCAGCATATGTTTGGCGCTGCCGACCGCGTACGCGGAGGGCTGGGACGCGGAAAACCGGGGGGAGTCCGCGCAGCCCATAAGAACCAGCTCGTCCCGCGCGCGCGTCATGCCCACATACAGCACGCGGGCGCGCTCGGCCAAATTTTCGCTTTTCTGCCGCAGGCCGATCGCCGCGGACAGCAGCGTATCCCCCTTCACGCGCAGCACTTCGTCCACGTAAGGCAGCGCCGCGCCCAGCCGCGCGTGGAGTTTGAACTCCCCGTTCCCCGCGCCTTCAAACGGAGCGTCCAGCCCCATCAGAAACACCACCGGGAACTCCAGCCCCTTGGATTTGTGGACGGACATCACCCGCACCACATCTTCCCGGGGGCCGAGTACCGTGGGGCTTACGCTTTCGCGCACGGCGGAACCCGCGACCACGCTTGCCAGAAACGCCTTCAGATCGCCGCCGCCCCGCGCCTGGAACTGCGCTGCCTTTTCGCACAGCAGCTGCAAATTCGCCTGCCGCAGCCGCCCGTAGGGCTGGCAGCCGTAGTACGCGTACAGCCCGGAGCGCGACAGCCATTGCCACAGGTAATCGGGCAGGGGCATGCTGCGCATCAGGAAGCGCTCGTGTTCCAGTGTCTGCAATGCGTCCGCCGCGCGCTTGGAAAGCGCGTCCGCGCCTTCCGCTGCGGCGCGCAGCGCGTCCAGATAGCTGCCCCGGGGCGTGCGGATGCGAACCTGCGCCAGCTCCTCGTCGCTTAGCCCCATCGCGGGGCTGCGCAGGCAGGCCAGCAGCGAAAGATCATCCCGGATGTTATCCATCAGCCGCAGGTGGCACAGCACCTGGGCAATTTCGTCGCTTTGCAGCCCCGCGCCGCCGCCCTCGGCATACGCCGGAATGCGGCGCGAAGAAAGCACCCGGGTGAGCACCTCGTCCACGCCCTTCATGCGCGGGGCAAGCACGGCGATATCGCGGTAGCGCAGCGTGCGCATGCGGTTTTCCTTGCGGTCCAGAAACGGCTGCCCGACGCGCGCCTCAATTTCCCGCGCGATGGCCGCGGCCTGCACGCGCACGCGCTCCGCGCTTTTCAACGGCTGGGTGAACAGGTGCAGCGTCACGGGCGGATCGTTTTGCGTTTCCTGGCCGGGGTAGAGCCTGGCGCGGCTGTCGTAGGCGATCTCGGTGACGTCCGGGCGCATGACGTGCGCAAACACGCGGTTCACCGCGTTAAGCACCGCGCCGCGGGAGCGATAGTTGCGGTTTAAATCAATACGTCGCTGGGAGGCGTCTTTCGCGTCCGCAAAGGTGCGTTCCTTCTCCATGAACAGCGTCGGGTCGGCCTGCCGGAAGCGGTAGATGGATTGTTTGACGTCGCCCACGTAGAAAAACCGCTGCGTAATTTGCGGCAGGGCGTTTCCGTCCGCCGCACGTTCCGCGCCGTTCGCCGCCTGCGCCGCAGGCTGCCCGTCCGTGCCCGATGTTTCACGTGAAACATCGGCGCCCGCCGGGCGCTTGACTGCGTTCAGTACCGCTTCCTGCACGCCGCTGATGTCCTGGTACTCGTCCACGAATACCGCGTCGAAACGCGCGGCCACGGCCTGCCGGATTTCGGGATCGGCCAGAACCGCAAGCGCCATGTGCTCCAGATCGTTGGGGTCGAGCAGCGCGCGGCTTTTCTTGCGTTCCAGAAAGCCGCTGTGCAGCGTTTCGCACAGGCGCGAAAGGCCCATCAGCGCGGGCTGCATGGCGTTGAGCCGTGCGATCAGCGTGTCCGGCGGCAGGCGGAACAGCCCGCCGATGCTGCCGACGCGCTTTTTCAGCGCCTCGCGCAAATCTTTGTATTGCTGGTTAAGGTCCTTTTGCGCGTCGTCCAGCCCGCGCAGGGAAGGCATCCGCACCAGTTCGAACGCCTGCGCCGCGCGCACCAGCGCGGGCAGCCCGTGCGCCGCCGTCTGCCGGAGGGAGCTTACGGCGTCCCGGTCGCTTTGCAGGGCGGGCAGGTATTGCGCGGGGCAGTCCGGGTGCCGGGACAATGCCAGCAAATCGTCCGCCAGATCGTCCGCGCCGGATAAAAGAACCCGGCAATCCGCAAGCAATGTCTCCGCCATCGGCCCGGTTTCCAAATCGGCAAGCGTGTACGCGGTTTCCGCGCAGCCGCGCAGAAAGCCCAGCGGATCGGCAAGCGTCATTAAAAACGGGTACAGCGTTTCCGCCATGGCTGCGATCTGCTTGTCCTCAAACTTCGCCGTAAGCGCCATTTCCGGCGCGGAGCCTTCCGCCGCCCGGGCGTACAGCGCGTCCATCGCCGAATCCAGCGCTTCGCTGAAGAGGTTCCGGCTCACGGTCTGGTCCGCTACGGCGGACAGGGGATCCACGTCCGCCGCCTGGAAAAACTCCTGCGTAAGCTGATGGCAGAAGCTGTGCAGCGTGGAGATGTGCGCGAGCTCCAGCTTGTCGCGCTCGCGCCGCAGGCGCGGCTCGCTTTCTCCCGCCAGCCGCTGCTTTAAGCGGTCGCGCATCTCCGCCGCCGCGGCGCGCGTGAACGTGACCACCAGCATGCGGTCCACGCCGATGCCCTCGTCCTTGATGAGCGTAAAGATTTTCTCGATCAGCACCGCGGTTTTGCCGCTGCCCGCCGCCGCGGACACCAGCAACTCCCGGTTCCTCGCCTCAATCGCCGCGCGCTGTTCGCCTGAAAACTGCATGGGGTCTCCTTCT
>CAYRPW010000253.1:0-3920 GCA_964426145.1 uncultured Oscillospiraceae bacterium | reverse complement strand
TTCGTATCACCCAGGGTACCAGGCTATCAACCGGTGGCTGTTTTTTACCAGGCTGAACGCCGGCATTGAGTACATAGATATAGATGTTTGGCCGCCGCATCGACGAGGTCACTTTGCCGACTGTACGGTATGGCGATTGACTAACTGTGTGCATCAACGAGGCTCGCGCTTCCCCTGAAGATACGGGAACCATCCCAGTCACAGTGGAATGTGCAACCTGGACCGATTTGGTCATGGCCGGCACCAAATAGCGCTTGCGCGCCGCGATGTAATCGGCCGCCAGGTTCATATTCAGCAACGCATCTGGAATATCGATTTCGAACTCGACCATGTTAGCCTCATAAATAGGGGATGGAATACAGAGTTTCGATATCCGCGATTTGCCGCGGGAACTCGTTGATATAAAACGTGTCTCCCGCTTCCGGGTTGCCCGCGCGCCCCATGAAACTCGTTTTCGCTTTCTGGTGCATCAGAGCGGCGATTTGCTGCGCCAGGTAACTGACGTCGCTGGGGAGGGTATAGCGCTGTACAGCTGCATCCGTATGTGCTGCTGTATCCGTGCCGTTGACGCCTCGAACCACCTTGTAGGTGCGATACACGCTGATCGGCGCATCGTTGGCATGTTCAACCCGGGCGGTCTTGTTATACGATCGCTCGCAAAACAGAGTATTTCCACCAATTTTAAGGATCAGCATATCCTCCACGCCGATCTGCAGGACCTCGCCCTCAAAGAATTCGCTGCTGTCATCCACTGCAACTTCAGACGATTCCGCCGGCAGAAGCGCGCTCAGCAGAGAGGTCGCCGGCGATGCGCTTGGGCTGTGTGGTCCGCCGTTTCCGGTAGTGACGAGTTCCTGCTCATCTCCGATTCGTATCACCATACCAGGTGAGAGGATGCTGCCGTTATCGACAGTCAGCGTAACGGCCGTAGCGTCTTGATCTGCAGTAATGCCCAGGTCCACCAATTCGTTGTACAAACCCCAGACGCCTTCGATCTCGACCGATTCACCCCAGCCCGCGTCACGTTCCAACCAGGTATAAGGCCCGTTCGGCCAGCAGCGCTCTTCCGGGCAGGCTGTGTAGTCTGTTACCGCTGCGCCATCTACCCGCACCGCGGTGATCTCCAGCACAGGGATTTTGAGCATCAGCGTTTCCGTGGAAACACCCTGGAGCGTAAACGTATCGACAAACGGGATAAACCGCCCAAATCGGCCAGTAATATAGCGAGACGCATCTTTTATCCGCTGAAACAGCATGCGCTCCTCGCCAGCATGGCCGATGGAGGCGACTACCTCTTGGACTGTGCAACAAATCTGAGCATCCATAAAACAATTCCTTGATTCTCTCCCCGATTTCTCGGGGAGAGAATATAAATATTTCTGCTTACATCTAGCCCAACAGGATATGGATGGCTTCCGGCTTGATCGCTTTCACGCCCCAGGCCAAGCCAACCTCGTAGGCAATCCGGCGGCGTTGGCGGTACATGGCCACCTGGAAGGAAATTCCGGTTTGCGGGTCAGTGATAACGATCACGTCATCGGCTGAATCTCCACCTTCTGGCATAGCAGGGACTCGCATCATAAGATGAATCGCTGAACGCGAGAAAGCCATATTGGCGGCATAACTATTCCCGATCGCCAACGGGTCATTATTGACCCAGGCTGCCCGGATACCTGGTTCAGCTAAACCGAGGTCTACATCCACACCAGTCCCCGCGGTGACCGCTTTGTTGGATACATATTTGTTGGTATCCCGTCCGGTTTTCGTGTTGGTGATGATGTCACCAACCAGCACGGTGCCGACGCCAGTATCAGCGTGAATCGCTGTTTTCCCTGCCACATATCCAGCGGTCAGGTCCACTAGCAGGCCGGTGGCGGTTCCCTTCGTGTGGCTGGCTACCTGCGCGCTTTCGCGAATGGCAAAACCATGTACATCCAGCAAGACGCCGCGGCGCAGCTGATCGGTGGAGCCCGCATCACCGGCGCTGTTGAGGTCTGTCAATGTGCGCAAGGCGGCGCCGGCCGTGGTATTGATCACCAGCTGCAGGTCGCTCATGGGCGCGCCGTTATCGGCCAGCATCTTACGCAGCTGAGCGGTGAAGGCCAGTTTGTTGGTCGAATCAAACGGGGTCGTCCCGGCGGAGCCGTAAGCCCGCGAGGCGTATTTGTACAATCCCGCCAGATCGGCTTCGACTTCATTGACCAATTTACGCATTGCTTGCGTGAACTGATCCATCAAGATTGTATTGTACAAACCATTCAGCGATTTCTGCTCTTCACCGGTCCAATGGAAGGTGACTGAGCGAGATTTACTGATGGTCATCGAACCGCTTCCCTGCGAGACTCCATCCGGATCAGGTCCAGTCGCGGCAGCTGCAATATCATCCGGATCGCCGACATTGGCCACCGGCCAGGTGATAGTCTGGTCTTTGGCAGCCTGCTCCCCGGAGGCGTCAAAGGTTACTGCCGGGATAAACCCGGTCAATTCGCGCAAAATTACATCTTTTGCGGCGTAAATTGTGGGGATTAGATTGGTTAATGAGTTTGCGGTCATTTTTTAGGGCTCCTTTAGTCCTCGATTTTTCCGCCGGACCGGACAAAATTGGCCTGGTCAACCAGAGACAATTTATTGAATTCCGACCGTTTAATCACCGTCGGTTGATTTCCGGCGGAGGTCTCGTTTTCAGTGCTCGAGACAGGTACGAAATTTTTGATTACATCGTTTGGGCGAGTGCTGTTTTGCATCGCCTGATAGAAGGTCTCAGCATCCTTCAGCTTGTTCTGTGCGTCGTCCAGCGCGGGGCGCAGCTCAAGCGCTTTTGCTTTGCCTTCATCACTTCCCTCGCGGAAGTGCGCGTCAATCTCGTTCGCCACGCGCTGAACTTCCGCTTCGGCTGCTACAACAGCGTCGTAATAGGGCTTAAGGTCAAGCATTTGTTTATTCCTTTCGAAGAATAGAATTGATTCGTTCGCGCAGCTCTTGCGCCTCTTGTTGCTGGTTATCGGAAAGCACAGGAGCGCTGGACCCCTTAGCAACCGGAACAACCTCAAAAAGTTGGCCCTCAAACATAGAGAGCTTGCATTCTGCCAGAGCACCCACAATTCCGGTTCCCTGAACCGCAGGCACATTGACCGCGGAGGTTTCCTTGCCTCTCGGATTAACAAAAATGAGCAGGCAGGTCACCTCCTCGTTATCGACCCGATATTTAAGGCCTGGCCAATGTGCGCAATCTCTGCTAAAAAATGAGTTTCCGCAGATCGAACAGGTAGCATCGTCGTAAAACCAACCGATGCTGAATCGGTCAATTTTTCCTTCGATGTAATCTGTCATACCCCTGCGAGTTGTCAGCCGAATATCCTGATGAAGCCAGTTGTCTTTATAGGATGATGAGATGATGGTTCCGTCTCGGGCATCAATTGAATACGTATTGTGATCCCGTAAATAAGGCTGTCCTTCAAAGGTCCGCGCAAAATTGGCCATATCCTCATCGCGAAAACGATAGGGATTAAGATTTTGCGCCTCCTGACCGAAAACCTGCGCCCTGAAGTCAAGATGGTCGATTTCTCCGCTTTCGATCTTCGGCAGCAGCTCTTCCCTGGGCGGCAGGTTGAGCCGGTTTGAAATCGGCAGCGAAACCAGGATTGGCAATAAAACATCTTTAGTCGGTTTGTCCATTTGTTTCTCCAATGGGGGCGATATTACTCGCCATGTACTTCTTGTCTCCGCCTGGGTAGGCGCTCATATCGTCCTTCTCGCGTGCTTCGTTCGGGGACCGCTGGCCGCTCCTGATCAAAACTTCGTTCGTTTCTGCACGCGCTTTGCTATCCATGCGCAGCAGCGATTCCCGAATAAATTTGAAGTAGGTATTGATTTGCTCCGCCTGAGATAACCAGCGGATTCTCGCCGCCTCTTCCCAGGGA
>CAYRPW010000252.1:3628-3942 GCA_964426145.1 uncultured Oscillospiraceae bacterium | reverse complement strand
AAAATGTGTTTGGTTAAGCTTTATAATCGATTCTGGATAGATGTTTATGTACCTTAACCCAATTCTTGTTGTGTTAACAGGGGCTAATTTGAAATATGTCTTGAGCACAAGTTCAATGATTGAATATATATCTTTTGTCGAATGATATTTACGGAAATCTCCAATGATGAATTTGTTCGATATCTTTATGGTGTTCGATGTATCACCGCTACCGCTAGAGAATGATATTAAACGGCCAGATTGTCTCTCATTGCTTGCTGAAACTAGATTGCCCATTACATCAACCTCAACCGAGCCCCTATCCTCACGGTATT
>CAYRPW010000252.1:0-3602 GCA_964426145.1 uncultured Oscillospiraceae bacterium | reverse complement strand
AGAAATTCCAAGAAGTCGATTCTAAAAATCACCTGTTGCAGAAATGGGTTTTTATAAGGTTTGCTTGGAGGCATGATATCACTGCTTTCTGCATTAATTCGGTGGGGATAATGAATAGCACTACTTTATTAATCACTATTTCTACAATTCGACTGCTTTTCCTTCTACTGTAGCAAGCGTCTGCTTGACAGAATATTTGTTTGTAAACTGTTGTACAAACTGTGGTAAACTAAAAACCCCTGTATCGCTTATGATACAAGGGTTTCTTATGGCGGAGAGGGTGGGATTCGAACCCACGTGTGGTTGCCCACAAACTGATTTCGAGTCAGCCCCGTTATGACCGCTTCGATACCTCTCCACAGGGTGTGCCGAAGCGTAGTATATCATTGAAACCGGCCGATCGTCAAGGCAACAATCCTAAACCGGGCAACGAATACGACGATGTTACGGCACTCGCAACCGCTTTACCGCGGACAGCCGGGAAAGCGTTCTGTTGCCGTATCACGAAAGTATCGACCGAAGGCAACGCATGTGCTCGGAAGCGGACAGCCGTCCAAAGCATTCTGCTGCCGCAGGACGAGCATTGCCGACCGAAGGCAACGCATGCGCCCGGAAGCGGGCGGCTAGTAAACCGTTCTGTTACCGGCAGCGAAATCGGCAGCCCTCAAGCAACGGTCGTCCACCCTGAAACGGGTATCCCCAAAATGCGCTCCGTGCGGATCGTTTTATGCGGCGCTGGTGCGCTTATGCTACTCGATATCCAAATGCATTTTGGCGGTAGGCGGCCAGAAAACGGCGTCCAGGGCCTGCCAGTCCGTATCGGAGACGGACAAATCCAAAACCGCCGCGTTTTCCTGCACGTGCCTGCGCGTGCCCATTTTGGGAATGGAGATCACATGCGGCAGCTTGAGCGTGAACTTGAGCAAAAGCTGCATCACGCTCACACCGTATTTTATCGCAAGGGATGTAAGCGTCGGATCTCGATAAAAATCCCGGTGCATGCGCGTAAGCGTGCCGGCCTGCGCCAGCGGGCAGTAGGCCATCGCGGCCACGCCGTGCGCGGAAAGCCAGGGCAGCAGATCGAACTCAATCCCACGCGAGCCCAGGTTGTACAGCACCTGGTCCGCCGCGCAGCGGTTTCCGCCCGCAACGCGCCACAGCTCTTCCATATCGGCGGTATCGAAATTGGATACGCCCCAGCGCTTGATTTTACCCTGCGCTACCAGCGTTTCCATGCAGTCAACCGTTTCCTCCAGCGGCACCGATCCGCGCCAGTGCAGAAGGTACAAGTCCACGCGGTCGGTCCGCAGGCGTTTGAGCGTATCGTTGCAGCTGTTAAAAATGTTCCGCCTTCCGGCGTTTTGGGGCAGCACCTTGGACACCAGCTGATACGAATCCCGCGCAACGCCCTGCAGGGCATTGCCGATCAGCCGTTCGGACTGGCCGTTTCCGTACATTTCGGCGGTGTCGATCAGCGTAAGCCCGAGGGTAAGCCCCAGGCGCAGCGCCGCCGTTTCCTCCGCTTCTTTCGCGGGGTCGTCGCCCAGGCGCCACCCTCCCTGCCCGAGGGCGGGGAGGGGGAGGCCGTTGGCCGATACCGTGCGGTTATGCGGGGCTGCGGCGGGGCTTTGTTCCCGTTCGCTCATTGAAGGGCGTCCTCAATCCGGTCCAGCACGTCGTCCGTCAGCTCGTAACCCGAGGCCTTGGCGTTTTCCACCACCTGCGAGGGGCGGCTTGCGCCGATCAGCGCGCTGGCCACGTTTGGCTGGCGCAGCACCCACGCAAGCGCCAGCTGCGCCAGGGGAATGCCAAGCGCGTCCGCGATCGCCTGAAGCTTTGCCACTTTGGCAAAGGTTTCGTCGTTGAGCCAGCGCTGAATGAAGGTGTTCATTTTGCTGCTTGCGGCGCGGCTGTCGGCGGGGATATCGGCCTTGCTTTTGTATTTGCCGGTTAGAAGCCCCTGCGCCAGCGGCGAAAACACCACCTGGCCCACGCCGTGCTTTTCGCTTACGGGGATGATTTCGTCCTCAATTTTCCGGTGCAGCAGGCTGTACTGCGGCTGATTGACCACGAAGCGGTCCAGCAGATACCGGTCGGCCACGTGCATGGCTTCCTCAATCTGCGCGGCGCTCCATTCGCTGATGCCCGCGTACAGAACCTTCCCCTGCCGCATCAGATCGTTGAACGCGCGCAGCGTTTCCTGCACGGGAACCTCGGGATCATAGCGGTGGCAGTAGAGAATGTCCACGTAATCAAGCCCGAGCCGCGCAAGGCTTGCCTCCGCCTGCTCCATGATATGCTTGCGGCTTAACCCGCGGTCGTTGGGGCGCTCGCCCATGGGGAAAAACACCTTGGTTGCCAGCACGTAGGAGCTGCGGTCGTATTTCTTGAGCGCTTTGCCAACCACCTTCTCCGCCTCGCCGCGGTTGTATACGTTGGCCGTGTCGAAAAAATTGATCCCCAGGGCGTATGCCTGGTCGATAGTCTGGATGGCGGTATCGTCTCCCACGCCGTTTCCGTAGGTCAGCCAGCTGCCCAGGCTGATCTCCGAAACCTTCAGCCCGGTGTTGCCAAGTCGTCTGTATAACATCATGCATCCTCGCTTTCTGTTGCGTTGACCGGTTTAAGCACAGCATAAACCTTAACGTTCACTTGAAGTCAAGCCCCTGCGGCTTAACAGGTTGCCTTCTGTTAACATACCCCGGAATGCCCCGCGCTAAACCGCGAAAAAAAGAGGCCGCGCAGTGGCTGCCTCTTTGGGGAGATAAAGGCTGATCGGGATGAACCCGTGCCTCTGTGGGCGGCGCGTGTTACCGCATGCGGCGTTTGCGCCCGTGCAGCATCGCCGCGATTGCGGCAAGCGACAGCGCAAGCAGCAGCAGCGTCAGCGCGATGGGCTGCGTATCGCCGGTGTCCGGCATTTTGGCAATGGCCAGAACGTTAAAGGTGGCCTCCGCGTATCCGTCGGTGAACTGTACGCGCATCGTGTGGCTGCCGACGGCCAGGGTGTTGAGGTATCCGGGCGCCAGGGTGACCACGGTGCTGCCCGATACGGCGGTGTACTGCGAGGTGGCCAGCGGTGCGCCGTCCACGGATACGCCGGTAAAATCAGGGAATAGGCCGTTCGAGGTGAAGGTAAGCCCGGCCACGGTGTTCAGATAATAGGTATCGCCGCCGTCGGCCGTGATGCCGTATAAGACCGGGGAAACGGTAAAGGTAACGTCCGTCTGGGTTTCGGAGGTATCCGATCCCTCCACGGCGATGGCTTCGGAATAGGTTCCCACGGCGAGGCCGTCGTTGGGTTTCACGGTGAAGGTAGCGCTGTCGCCCGGGTTGAGCACGGTGCGGCTGAGCGTGCCCGCGGTGAAATCCACCCCGCTGGGCTGCACCAAAGTGTTCACCTTGTTGCCGTCGTTGGTAATGGTCACCGTCTGCGCGGTTACCGGCGCATACCCCGCCGTTTCGCTGCCGAAGTCTATGGAAGCCGGGCTTGCCGAGATTTCGAACACCGCCGCGTCCACCGTGAAGCTCGGCGCCGTATCCGCGCTTGTGCTGTGATCGGAGGAGAAGGTCATCGTCGGGTTGTACGTGCCTGCCGTCAG
>CAYRPW010000251.1:0-3950 GCA_964426145.1 uncultured Oscillospiraceae bacterium | reverse complement strand
CCGATTGTCAAACGCGGCAGATTCTGCTATAATGACGGACGGTACCCCAGAACCTAAGGAGGTGTGGGCATGGCCTCGAAAAAGGACAATTTGCCTTTAAGTTTAGTCAAAGAGAATGATTCCACGGGAACCATCACCTATGCCAACGAAGTCATCGCCATCATTGCGGGCGTTGCCGCCAACGAGGTGGAAGGCATTGCGGGCATGTGTTCCGGCGGCGGATTCTCCGACGTCTTCATGCGTTCCAGAAACATCCGCAAGGGCGTGAAGGTGGAAATCGGCGCGGAAGAGGCCTCGGTGGACCTGTATGTGATCGTGGAATACGGCACGCCCATCCAGATCGCGGCGCAGGACGTGCAGGAAAACGTCCGCAAAGCCATCGAAACCATGACGGGGCTCCACGTGGTACGGGTAGACGTTCACGTCAACGGCGTGAGCTTTGAAAAAGAGAAGCTCGAAGAAGAAGCGGGGCTTTCAAACGCGATGCTTTCGGACGCGGAGATCCCCGCTTTGGAAGACAAAAAAGAAAAAGGGAAACCCGCGGCCCCGGTAAAACACAAAAAGGGGACCAAGGACGCGGAAACGCCGGAGGACCTGAAACCTTCCGGCCAGGAGCAGGATTCTCAGCAGGAACCGCAAGGCTGACCTTGGCCCCAAAAGACCGATGCGTTCTTTTGGGGTTGCTGCTATTGCCTGCAACACAACGGGGAGGGTTACACGGTGAAACAATCGTTTTGGGATCGCCTGCTGACGGGGCTTTCAGGGCTGATCCTTGTTACGCTGGGAATTGGTTTGTTCGTCTACGGCGTCGGGTTTTTTCCGTTCACGCTGGATCTTTCGTTTTTTGAAGGCCCGTTCACCTTCTGGCAGCACGTGCTGATGGTGCTCGCGGCGCTTATCCTCCTGCTGCTGGGCGCGCGCGGCGTTGCCAGGGTGTTCCGTTCGAACAAGGAAAAGGGCTTTATTTTACAGCGCACCGAGTACGGCGATCTGAACATCTCCATGAACGCCATGGAAAACATGGTGAAGAAATGCGTGGACATGAACGGCGAGCTGAAGGTGACGCAAACCAAAATCAACCACACGCGCGAAGGCGTGATCGTGTCCATCCGCATCCTGCTGGAAAGCGGCGTGAACATCCCCATGATCGTCGGCGCTTTGCAAAAGCAGACCAAGCAGTACATCACCTCCTGCTCGGGCGTGGATGTGAAGGAAGTGCGCGTGTTTGTGGACACGTCCCTGGGCGCCGGGCTTGGGCGCGGCGGGGAGAGAACCGGCGATATGGTTGCCGATATCGCCGCCGCCGAGAAGGCCAACCGCATGGTGGACCGTTTGAACGACTCCGTGCAGAAGGCCATCCAGGCCGACGCGGGCCCGCAGGCGGAAGTGGAGAAAAAGGAACCGCTCCACCAGCGGATTTTCCGCAAGAAGGAAGAAGAACCCGCGGACACGGACGCCGCCCCGGAAACGGACGCAGCTCCGGAAACGGACGCCGCCCCGGAGACGGACGCAGAAACGCAGCCGGCCCGGGAAGCGGCGGCGGAACCGGACGCAAAAGCGCCTAAGAACGCGAAGAAGAAATGGAACAAAGGGTTTGATCCGCACGACAAGGAGGATGCACAATGACTGCCGAGGAAAAATTGAACGCCGTTGAGAAGAGTAACGCCAAGGAAAAAGCGCCGGCCAAGGAAAAGCCGGCGGTGAAGGACAAGTTCGCGTGGCTTGCCATCGGCACCAAGCCGTGCGGCTGGCTGATCGGGCTTTGCGGCGCTGTGCTCGCGTTCATGCTGCTGTTCATGGGCTTTTGGAAAACGCTGCTCGTCGCCCTTTTCTTCGCGGTGGGATATCTGTTCGGTTCCAACAATCAAAAGATTGTCGGAATCAAGAACTTCATCAACAAGATCTTCCCGCCCAAAGGGGAATGATGCAGGAAACGGAGTGTAGCGCATGGCGCGATCGGTAGCAAGACAGGCGGCGATGCAGCTATTGTATCAGCGGTCGTGCGGCGGAGACACCGGCGACGATGCAATCGCGCTGGTGTATGAGCACTTGAGGGACGGCGGCATGCCAAACCCCGAGGACAGGGCTTTCATTGAGGACGTTCTGGCGGGCGTCCAGGAACACGCTGCGGAGCTGGACCAGAAAATCGAAGCGAATTCCAGCGGCGAATGGACGCTCGAGCGCGTGCCGAAGGTGGATTTGAGCATTCTCCGGCTTGCGGCGTACGAGCTGTTTTTCCGCGGCGACGTTCCCGACAACGTATCCATCAGCGAGGCGATGGAGATGGCCAACCGGTATTCCGAGCCCAAAAGCGGCCGCTACATCAACGGCGTGCTGGGCGCGCTGGAGCGCAGCAAGCGCAGGGATGAGAAGACTGCGGGCGGCGACCGGCTGTAACGCCGGGCGGCTGCAAAACGAACGCCGCGGGTGTAAGCGGGCACGGATGCGCACTGCTGGCGCGGCGGCAAACCGGCCGCGCGAAAGCAAGCCTTCCCGGAATTGCGCGCAGTGGCAACGGATTATACGGACGCAAGCATAGCGATTCCAAAGAAACAGGAACCTCTCACATCACAGGCTGCGTGACCGCAGCCTGTGATGTTGTTTAGTATAAGCAAAACTGGATCGCGGGGCCCCGCTTCCGCCTGTCGGCAGCGGCAAGGGATCTGCGCCCGGTCTTGAAGTTGTAGAGAAATCGCGTATAATATGAATCGGATCGGAAGATGCGAGGTCGTTTTGCGACTCCATTCTTCTGCCTTCATCGCACGAGAACCGCATGACCGGCGAAACGCTTTCTTCGCACACCTTCCTGCTGCCGACGGGTTTTTTTGAGATTCCCTTGTATCGGAACGACAACGAAAAAGGAGAGCCGAGTATGAAGAAGATGCTTCGTTTGTTTCTCGCCGTTTTCATCGTCGCAGCGCTTTACACGCCCCCCGCTGCCGCGGACTGCTGGAATTGGTCGATCGATGAGACTACGCTTGCGGTCACGCTGACGGGGCATACCCCGGATACTGCCCAAAGCGTAACGGTTCCGGACTGGTATTACCCCTCCGGCCAAACTGCCAGGGATGCAATTCAAGCGGCAGTCGATAGTCTGAAAGGCAATTCGCTTCTTGGTGCGGCCGGAAGCATGGCTATTGTGGCCGCCTACGAGTCCACGGGCGGGCTGCCGGTGCTTGCGATCGGGGACAATGTGTTTTCCCACTACACGTACCTGTCCCGGATTGACCTGCCGGAAACCATAACGGCCATCGGGGCGTATGCGTTCTGGCATTGCTATGCCCTGGAATCGTTTGCGGTTCCGCAAAATGTCACAAGCATCAGCGAGGGTACCTTTGCCAGCTGCGTATCGCTTTGGGACATAACGCTCCCTTACGGCCTGGCCGGCATCGGCCGAAGCGCGTTTGAAAGCTGCACCGCGCTGGAAACCATCTTCATTCCGGAAACCGTTACGGATATCGGCTTCGCGGCGTTTTCGGGCTGCTCCTCCCTGCGGGGGCTGGTTCTGCCGGACGGCCTCCAGTCCATCGGCGACTACGCCTTCTACGAGTGCGACAGCCTCGAATGGATCGTGATCCCCGGCACCGTGACCAGTATCGGGGACAATGCGTTCTACGGATGCCAGCCTGACATCCGGACGACGAACGCGTATGCGATCCAGTATGCGAAAGACCACGGGCTCAACGTTTTCACAAACTGACCGGCGGTAGGGGAAGCGAGCCGCAACCCTTGTAATTTGCCTTCATCCAGTACGTTGGATGACAACGATATATGAAAAAGTCCCGCCGGATTTGCTTCCCATACCGGGTATCGGCAGGCTTTGCCGGACGGCGGAGGCAGGGCCTGTTTTTGCTGCAATGCAGACGGCGGTAAACAACCGTAACGTCTGTTCACTCATGATCTTGTTCATTGGCATTGCGGCTTCTTTCCTGCCGCCGTGTGCCCGGCGG
>CAYRPW010000250.1:0-3955 GCA_964426145.1 uncultured Oscillospiraceae bacterium | reverse complement strand
AAGGCAGGCCTGTTTACGCAGCTCGGCAATGATTTGTTTCCGATCGTCATTCATCGCCCGTACCCTCCCGCATCCCGGCGGCCCTGCTGGACAAGGGATCGGTTTTCCATTATACTCCATCGTATCACAGAACGCGGAATAAGCCTGCGCAAACCTGCGGCGGCCGCATGGAATGCGGCGATCGCATACCGGTTCGCGGAGAGATTGCTTATCCTGCCCGGGAGGTGCCGGCATGCCGGATTTGTTTGACATCGTGGGCCCGGTGATGATCGGGCCCAGTTCCAGCCACACGGCGGGCGCGGCGCGAATCGGCCATGCCGCGCGGATGCTGATTGCGGGCAAACCTAGAAGCGCGCGCGTAGGGCTTTGCGGGTCGTTTCAGAAAACCTACGTCGGCCACGGCACGGATAAGGCGCTGACCGGCGGGATGCTAGGCATGCGCATCGACGATCCCCGCCTGCGCCAAAGCGCGGAGTACGCCAAACAGGCGGGTTTTCTGGTGGAGTTCTATCCGCTGACGCTGAAAAACGCACACCCCAACACCGTGCTGATCGACCTTCGGGACGACCAGAGCCATGCCGTCAAGGTGCTGGCGGCGTCCATCGGCGGCGGGGAGATCCGCATTCTTGCCATCGACGGACACGAAACCAACATCGCAGGGCACGCGAACACGTTTGTGATCCATTATCTGGATAAATCCGGCATGATCGCCAACATCACGCGGCAGATTGCCGCCGCGCAGATCAACATCGCTTCGATGCTCGTTTCGCGCACGTCGCCGGGCGGAGACGCCATGGTGGCGCTGGAAATCGACGGGCGGGCGGAAAGCGCGCTTTCCGGGCAGCTTCAGACGCTTGAAAACGTGCACAGCGTGGCGTACCTGCCGTTTGCCCAGGAACCGTAAGGGGATGAACCGAGTATGGATACCATTTTATCGCTTCTGGACGCGGCCAAAAAACACGGTTCCATCAGCAAAGCCGCCCTTGCATGGCAGGCGCAGGAAGGGCTGACCACCCGGGAAGCCGCCCTGCAAACCATGCGGACAAGGCTTGCCGTGATGAAGGAAAGCCTCCGCGAGGGCCTGACCCCCGGCCTGCGCTCGGTATCCGGCCGGGTGGGCGGCGACGCGGCCAAGCTGCTTGCCGCGGCGGATATGTCGCTTTACGGCCTCTCTGCAAAGGCGATTGCCTACGCGCTGGCGATTGCGGAGAACAACGCCTGCATGGGTAAAATCGTAGCCGCGCCCACTGCCGGAAGCTGCGGCATTCTGCCCGGTGTGCTGATTGCCGCACAGGAGCATTTTGCGCTTTCGGACGCGGCGGTGGCTGAGGCAATGTTCACGGCGGCGGCCATCGGGCGGGTGATTGCCATACAGGCGAGCGTAAGCGGCGCGGAGGGCGGATGCCAGGCCGAAACGGGCACGGCGGCAGCCATGGCCGCGGCCGCGTTCGTGCACTTAATGCAAGGCACCGACGAGCAAGCGGTCAGCGCGTGCGGCTTCGTGCTGATGAACACGATGGGCCTGGTATGCGATCCCGTAGGCGGGCTTGTGGAAATACCCTGCGTGTACCGAAACGCCTCCGGCGCGGCGCAGGCGCTGTGCAGCGCGCAGATGGCGCTGGCGGGCGTCGTGTGCCCCATCGCCTGCGACGAACTGATTGCCGCCATGAAGGACGTGGGAAGCGCCCTGCCGCCATCCTTACGTGAAACCGGGGAGGGCGGCTGCGCGGCGTGCGCGTGCCGCAGCATGGAGCAGATGCCGTAAGAGTTGAATGAAATATACAAACGCGCGGCGGGCAAGTGCCCGCCGCGCGTTTTGTTATTTGGCGGCCAAAAGGCTGCCGGTGGCGTTTGCGCCGGTCAGGGTAAAGGTATAGGTATCGGTTTGCGCAATGGTGAGCGCAAAGGTCATGTCGGCCAGGCTGTTGCCGGCATACGGCTGGCTGCCGCCCTCGCCGGTCACCGTCAGCGCCAGGCTGCCCTTCGTGCACTTTATGGCAATGCGCACAACGTCGCCCTGGGAAAGCTCCATCGTAAACGTTTCCTGCTTGCTCCAGTTCGAGAACGTGACGTCGAAGGTGCTTCCCGCGTCCCGTTCCAAAATCAGCACGCTGCCCTGCGGCGCGCAGGCGGCAAGCAGCATGACCGCTGCCGCGATTATCAGCACCAAAGCGGTCTTCTTTCGTCCAGTCATCCTCCGGTTTCACTCCTTTGTATACTAGCGTGTGATTGCTTTCGCATGAATTTTTCCGGGCGAATTTCTCGGCATGGATCCACGGGCTGTGCCCGGAATGTTCACACCACAAGATTTCCTGATGCTAAAATTGTAAAAGCGGGTTTTCTCCTCACGATACGGGAGTGATCATCAGGAAATGCTGCGATCCTGCAACCTGTCCAAATCAGACAAAGCAGCGATCCCCTATCGAAAAACAGCCGCCGCGGGCCGATTGCAGCCCGCGGCAGCATGGTGCGGGCAGCGGGACTTGAACCCGCATGCTTATGCAGCGAAGGATTTTAAGTCCTTTGTGTCTGCCATTCCACCATGCCCACACGCACGCGAATCATACCACGAAAGCTTTTGTGCGTCAATCGCCCTGCGCGCGGGATTTGTGACCGAAAGGCGGTTTCGGCTTGAAGTTGCCACCCGTTCATGGTATCATGGAGGCTGGGTAAGCATAGCGCATACGCGCTGAGACCGCAACAGGAAAACCCTTGCGCTGACCCGAAGGAGAAACACCGTGCCGCAGGTGCAACAAAAGGTAGAATTGATCCGCCATACGGCGGACGGCGAGCAGCTTACGGCGCTGGCCGCCAAACTGTGTTACGCCGGGGGAGACCTCACCTCCCTGCAGGAGCGCATCCAGACGAACGATCAGCGCGCCTTCCTGCGCAAGGTGCTTACAATGGGCCATGAAAGCGTGATGGAGCATATCTCCTTCACCTTTTTAATCGAAGGCGTAAGCCGCGCGCTGCTTGGGCAGCTCACAAGGCACCGCATCGCAAGCTTCAGCGTGCAGAGCCAGCGCTACGTCGGGTATGAAAAGGGGTTCGGTTTTATCGTACCCCCGTCCGTGGAGGCGCTGGGCGCCGAGGCGGTACGGGAGTATACCAGGCAGATGGACCAGATGCTCGTATGGTATCAGGGTTGGCAGCAAAAGCTCGGCCAGAATGAGGACGCGCGCTTCGTGCTTCCCAACGCCTGTGAAACCAGGCTGATGATGACCATGAACGTACGCGAGATCAAACATTTTCTGCGTTTGAGGATGTGCAAGCGCGCACAATGGGAAATCCGGGAGCTTGCGGAAACAATTTTCGCCCTTTGCTACGAAGAAGTCCCGGAATTATTGAAGGACGCAGGCCCCGGATGCCTACTGGGCGCCTGCCCGGAAGGCGAAAAGACCTGCGGGCAGCGAAACGAAGTGCGTGCGGAACGGGAAGCGTTTCTGGCAGCGCATGAACAAGCAAATCTGTAAACAGTGAAAGGGAATTTATGCCATTTTACACAAAGGTAAGCCATCCTAAAAGCAGCGGCGAGAAACGCAGCGAAGCAGAAAAACGAGGCGGGTTCGAAGACGAAGGAACGCGCTATTCCGGCACCCGTACCGCCGGAGGCGGCGCGCGCCGGAATTCTTCCGCCGCAAGACCGCAGGCAGGCGGCCAAGGCGCACCCACGCGTTCCTACAGCCGACCCGCGGGAGGCGGCGCAGCCCGTCCCTACGCCAGGAAAACCGAGGGCGGCGAGGGCGCGCCCAGGCGTTCCTACGGCAGACCCGCGGCAGGCGGCGAAAGCCGTCCCTACGCACGGAAAACCGAGGGCGGCGAGGGCGCGCCCAGGCGTTCCTACAGCAGACCCGCGGCAGGCGGCGAAAGCCGTCCCTACGCGCGGAAAACCGAGGGCGGCGAGGGCGCACCCAGGCGTTCCTATAGCAGGCCAGCGGCAGGCGGCGAAAGCCGT
>CAYRPW010000249.1:0-3958 GCA_964426145.1 uncultured Oscillospiraceae bacterium | reverse complement strand
GTACTTATTCATGATCTCGAACTCGTTTGAGGAGTTCAGTTACGTGCTGCCCTATCCTCCCAAACTGCTGCCAAGCTCGCTGAACTTCGCGGCGTATACGCACGTGCTGACGAACACCAATCTGCCGCAGGCGGTCATGAATAGTCTGATCATCTCCGTGAGCACGGTTGCGCTCGTGGTGCTCGTTTCCTCCCTGTCTGCCTATGGGTTCGCCCGGATCGATTTTTTCGGGCGGGAAACGCTGTTTAAACTGTATCTGTTTACGCTGATGGTTCCCGGCTTCTTAAGCATCATACCCCAGGTGCTGGTATTGCAGAGCATCCGGATCCCGGGCCTGACGGCGACCAGCGGTCTGGTGGGCACGCGCAGCGGGCTTATTCTTCTGTATGTCGGCACCGGGATATGCGGGAACACGTTTTTTCTGCGCGGCCATTTTGCGGCGCTGCCCAAAGAGCTGGAGGAATCGGTGTATATCGACGGCGGCGGCCACACGGTGACGTTTTTTAGGGTGATGCTCCCGCTCATGGTTCCCAGCATCGCTACGCTTGCGATCTTCTGTTTCCAGGGAACATGGGAAGAGTTCTTTTCAGCGAAGGTCGTGCTGGGAGGCGTCCAAAAATTCGTTACGATGCCGCTGATGATCCAAACCTTATACGGGCAGCACGCCACACGCTGGGAGTGGATCTTCGCGGCGTCGATTCTCGCCCAGCTGCCGATCCTGTTCCTTTTCGTCGTGTTTCAGAAACGCTTCGTTGTCACGGGATTGTCGGAAGGCTCCATCAAGGCATAGAGAGGAACAATCCAATGGAACGTTATCAGGTAACGGGCAACGAGTACCTGTCTTTTCCCACGGTTCGGGAGAGTGACGGCGCGGCGGAGGGCCTTACGTTTCTGTATATGGCCGCGAAGGGCATGATCGAGTTGAAAGGCGACGCGGAAAAACCGCTGCTGCGGCCTGTTATCACAGTCAATGGCAGCCCTGCACCGCTGCAAAACGTACGCTGGGAGCGGGATCACTATTGGATTCCAAGCTTTTGCGCGATGGCGGGAGAGCTGGAAGTGCGCGGCTGCCTTGTATGCCCGATCGGCAAACGGGGTTTTTTCTATACGCTGGAGGTCCGTAATCCGTCGTCGGCCGCGATCAGCGGCGCCGCAACGCTGTCCGGCCGCTGGCAGCAAACACTGCATGTCGTCAATGAAACTAAGCCCATATCCGCACAATTGAATTGTATACAAAGCAATTGGAACCACTCGTTTGTCATCGAAGCGCGCGGGGTGTTTCCGCTGTTTGCGCTGGCGCCGATTCTGGAGGACGGCATGCGGGCATGGGCGGAGCAGAGCGGCGGCGGAGGAGTGGATTTCCGCCTGGAGCGCCCGTTCACCCTGGAAGCCGGGCAAACGCAAACGGCCCGTTTTATGTTCGGGCTGGGTTACGAAGAGGTTGCCGCAGCGACCGCCGCCAAGGAACTGCTGCGGGAGGGATACGAAATTTTGCTGCGCGCCACGCGTAACTGGCTTTCCGGCCGTATACGGGTGATCGGCGATCCTGATCTGCAAACGCTTTGCAATACGAATATGTTTTTCAGCTTCTTCTTTGCTTCCGGCCGAACGCTGGATATGGAGGAGCTTGTACTGATGACATCCCGAAGCCCGCGGTACTACGTGTCCTGCGCGTATTGGGAACGCGACAGCCTGCTGTGGGCTTTTCCCGCCATCCTGATGGCAGACCGCGTATATGCCAGGGAAATCCTGCTGCACGTTTTTACCCGGCAGATGAAGAACGTCGGCATACACAGCCGGTTTATCGACGGCACGGTGCTGGAACCCGGGTTTGAGCTCGACGAGCTCTGCGCGCCTGTCATCGCGCTGGAAAACTATCTGCGCGAGACGGGGGACGGCGCATTCTTCCGCGAGCCGGTTATCCAAAGCGGTATCCGGCGAATTCTTGCGGACCTGGAAACGAAAAAACATCCTTCCGCCGCATTGTACGAAACCTCGCTGATGCCGACCGACGACGTGGCGAAGTACCCGTATCTGACGTATGACAACGTTCTGGTTTGGAAGGTGCTGAAAGACCTTGGCAACAGGTTGCTGTCCGAAGAACTGAAATTCCAGGCGGAGCAAGTGAAACAGGCGGTTTTGGAACACTGCGTGCAGGCGGAAAACGGCGTTCGGTTTTTTTGCTGGTCTGCGGATTTGCAGGGGCATTACGACGTTTACGACGAGCCTCCCGGCAGCCTGCTGCTTTTGCCGTATCTGGGTTTCTGCGATGGGGAAGACCCGGTATACCGGGCGACCGCTGCCAGAATACGCGATCCGGAGTACCCGTATTCCTTCGCAGGCAAGCCGATTGCGGAAATCGGCTGCGCGCACGCGCCGCACCCCTGGGTGCTGTCCGTCGCCAACAGCTTGCTCAGCGGGAATCGGCAGGCCGCAATCCTTCATTTGAAACGGATGCGGATGGATAACGGCATCGCCTGCGAAAGCGTTGACGAAGAAACGGGGGAATGCGCCACGGGCGAAGCGTTTGCCACCTGTGCGGGCTTCCTCGCCTATGCCGTCGATTATGCGATGCGGAAAGCATAGAAAGCGCGGATCGTATTCGTTTTACGTGGTTCGTATCCGTGAAACGGATTACGACAGCCTCTCTTTAAAATCCGAATATCCGAACGTTTTTACGAGCTCCGGTTTGCCGTCCGCGCGCAGCAGCGCGATGGACGGCAGTTTCATGCCGTTGAAGGTATTGTTCTTGACCATGGTATAGATCGCCATATCCTCAAACAGCAGCAGTTCGCCGGGATGCAAAGGCCGGTCGAACGAATAATCGCCGATCACGTCGCCGGCAAGGCAGGTTGGCCCGGCCAGCCGATAGGTGCAGGGCTTCTCCTGCGGCAGCCCCGCGCCGCGAAGCGGCGGCCTGTACGGCATTTCGATGACGTCAGGCATATGGCAGGCGGCGGAAGCATCCAGTATGGCAATCGGCATGCCGTTTTCCACAACGTCGATCACACGCGTTGCCAGAAACCCGGCTTGCAGCGCGATCGCTTCCCCGGGTTCCAGATATATCTCCACTCGGTATGTTTCCTTCAGTCGGCGGATGCAGGCAACCAGCGTAGCGAGATCATAACCGGGCTTGGTGATGTGATGCCCGCCGCCGAGGTTGAGCCAGCGCATCCGGGGCAGAATGCCGCCGAATTTTTCTTCCAGCGCCGCCACGGTCGCGGTGAGCGCGTCGCTGTCCTGCTCGCACAGTGTGTGCAGATGCAGGCCGTCGATGCCATCCAGCAGGTCTTCGCGGAAATTGGCGCGGGTTACGCCCAGGCGGGAATACGGCGCGCAGGGATCGTATATCGCGTGATCCTGCGTGGAATATTCGGGGTTCACGCGTATGCCGCAGCGCTTGCCCGCAGCCAGCGCTTTTTCTTTGAACTTTTCCCACTGTGCAAAGGAATTGAATACGATATGGTCGGCATACCGGAGGATTTCTTCAAATTCGCCGTCGGTATAGGCGGGGGAGAACACGTGCACTTCGCCGCCCATTTCCTCGCGGCCCAGCCGCGCTTCGTACAGCCCGCTTGCCGCCGTTCCGGCCAGGTATTTACCGATCAGCGGATACACCGAAAACATGGAAAACGCCTTCTGCGCGAGTAATATTTTACAGCCCGCCTCATCCGCAACGGATTTTAGGATTTGCAGATTGCTTTCCAGTTTGGCTTCATCCACCACATAGCACGGGGTGGGAAGCGTTTGCAGCGCCTGCGTGAGCGCGTCCATCAGTCCACCAGAACGGGGTTGAAATCTTCCTGCCACGGCAGGCCCCATTGGTTCAACGCGTCCATGAAAGGGTCGGGATCAAACTCCTCCATGTTCCAAACGCCGGGTTTGTTCCATGTGCCGTTCATCACCAGCATCGCGCCGATCATCGCGGGCACGCCGGTGGTGTAGGAGATGGCCTGGC
>CAYRPW010000248.1:3049-3978 GCA_964426145.1 uncultured Oscillospiraceae bacterium | reverse complement strand
CAATAAGCCGGACGAAGCTCTGCGCTACGACCCGAACCGACCGGACATCAGCCGCCTGACCGTGGTGGCGCGGGAAATGGCGACAACCGTGCGCCGATTGGACCCCTCCCGCCCGGTTACGATGGCGCTGGCTGCTCCGGCGCTTTCCAACCTGGTGAACCTTCCGGAGGAGCTGGACGTGGTCGGTTATAATTACAAGGAAGAACTGTATCTGGAAGATCACGCCGCGTATGCCGCGCATGTGCTGCTGGGCACGGAAAACCGGCACGAGCCTGAAAACTGGCTGATCGTCAGGAACAATCCCTATATCTGCGGCCAGTGCCTGTGGACGGGCGTCGATTTTCTGGGCGAAGCCTACGGCTGGCCCATCCGCGTTGCGCAGCCCGGGCTTTTGGATACGGCGGGGTTTCCCAAACCGCTGTACGACTTGCGCAAAGCCCTGTGGACGGAGGAACTGACGGCGAAACTCGCGGTCTTCCAGGCGGACGAGATCTGGAACGCCCACTACGTTTGGGCGGGCAGGGAAGGCGAAATCAAGGACGTGCTGTTGCTGACCAACGCGGATACGGCCGCGCTTTCGCTCAACGGAGAGCTTTTGGAAACGCGGACGGTGGATGAAACCTGCATGGCGGTGTTCCACGTTGCGTTCCATGCGGGTACGCTCAAGGCGGTCTGCGGCAGGGGAGGGGAAACCGCTTCCGATTCGCTGATCACACCGGGCAAAACGGCTTTCATTGCGGCGGAACTCTGCTCCGGCGCGGAGGACGGCATGCGGCAGCTGATCGTATACCTGACGGACGCAAACGGCAGGATTGCCGCAACCGACGACCGGGAACTCCGCTGTGAGGTTCTGGGCGGCGGGGAGTTCATGGGCATGGAAAACGGATGCCCGCACGACCTGACCAGTTACACAAGCGATACCCGGTCTA
>CAYRPW010000248.1:0-3039 GCA_964426145.1 uncultured Oscillospiraceae bacterium | reverse complement strand
AGGCTGATCGTCTATATCCGCAAAACCGGCACGGTGTCGGCGCGCCTGAGCGCGCCGGGGCTGCCGCCCGTAACCGTGACGCTGTAACCGTGCTCCGTATGCCGCGCTTTGCCGGAGGAAACGTATGAAAACGCTGCCGGTCACCCGGGAACGCTTGCTCAATGCCCGGCTCGTAAACAAAACGGGCTGTGAAGCCACGCTGCACATCCCGGAGACGGGCGGCGGGCTGGACGTATCGGAAATTGCCGGGGAAACGCAGCGCTATCTGGTGTTTTACGCCGAGTGCGCGGAAGAACACAGCTTGATCCTCAATCTGAACGTTTACGAAAAGGCGGAGGACGCGCAGCCCGCCTTTTTCATGCGTTTCGGCCTGCTGCCGCGGTTTCGGGCGAAAATCTGCCTGGATATTCAATGCCTGAACGCGGAAATTTTGTTTCCCGAATCAAACCCCGGACAGTTGAAGGTGGTCTGCCACGGGCGGCGCGTGGAACGCTCGGCGGTGAAAAAAATCACGCTGGCGGTTCCGCCGTGCTTCCATCCCGTTACCCTGACGCTGTCCGATCTCATCCTGACGGACGCGTTCCCCGATGAATTCCCGCTCCCCGGCGGCAAACTGATCGACGAACTGGGGCAGCTGAAAACCAAAACGTGGCAGGGAAAGGCCGAAAACGCGCAAGCCATGGGCCAAAGCCTGCGCGGCGCGCTGGAACTGCCGGACGCGTTTTCCATCGGCGGCTGGGACCCGTACGGCGGGTACGCCGCCCGAAAGGTGCAGCCGGGAACCGGGTTTTTCACCAAGGCGCGCGCAGACGGCCGCTGGACGCTGGTCGATCCCCTCGGCAACGCGTTTTTCAGCGTCGGGCCGGACTGCGTCATCGTCCGCTCCGATTGCCGGGTGGACAAACTGGAACACCTGCTGGACTGGCTGCCCGCGGAAACCGATCCCGTGTACGGCGGGATGTACAGGCATGCGCACTGGCCGCTTCGGGACGCGCCCAGCCACAGGGACTGCACCTTGTTTTCCTTCCCGCAGGCCAATCTGTACCGCGCGTTCGGCAGCGACTGGCACGGGCAGTGGCAGCGCCTGATGAGCCGCCAGCTGAAGCGCGGCGGGTTCAACACTTTGGGCAACTGGAGCGATCCGGAAAGCCTGGGCGTACTACCGCTTCCCTACGTTACGATGCTTGCGGAATTTCCCGATACGAAAACGCATATCTTCCGCGATTTCCCGGACGTGTTTGCGCCGGAGTATGCGGAAAACGCGCTGCGGTGCGCGCAAACCCTGAAACACCGGGCGGACGACCCGCTGATGATCGGCTATTTCCTGCGCAACGAGCCGGAGTGGGCGTTTGTGGACGGCCTGATTCTGGCCGACGAGGTGCTGTACAATCCGTATCCCAGCGCGTGCAAGCGGCGGCTGATCGATTGGCTTGCGCAGAAGTATCAGGTTGCGGAAGCGCTGTCCGATGCGTGGCAGCATCCGCTGGAGGATTTCCAGGCGCTGCACAGGCCGATCCGAAACGCCTCCGCGCTGTCCCCGCAGGCGAAGCGCGACCTCAAAACGTTCTCCGCGTTCATGCTGAACGCTTACGTGGAAATTATATCGGCAGCCTGCCGCGCGGCGGACATCAACCATATGAACCTGGGCATGCGCTGGGCCTGGATCTCCGACCCGGATCTGATCACGGGCTGGCAGAATTTCGACGTGTTTTCCATCAACTGTTACGCAGCCGTTCCTACGGCGGCGCTCGACCGCGTGGTTGCGCTCGGCGTGGATTTGCCGGTGATGATCGGCGAATACCACTTCGGCGCGCTGGACTGGGGGCAGACGGCCACAGGCCTCGAAGCTGTGGAAAACCAGGCGGAGCGCGCGGTTGCCTATCAAGTTTACACGGAGCACGCGGCCAAACACCCCGCCTGCGTTGGCTGCCACTGGTTTCAGTGCTACGATCAGTTCGCCCTGGGCCGTTTCGACGGGGAAAACTATAATATCGGCCTGTTCGACGTCTGCTCGCGGCCCAACGAAATCATGATGCAAGGCACACGAACCACCGCGCAAAGGCTGTATCCGGTGATGTTTGGCGCGCTGGAACCGGCGGCAAACAGGCCGCGCTCCATTCCGATGATCGCGTATTAGCCCTTGCCGCGGCGCTTATTCGCCGCTTCGGGCGGCGAGCCGAACCGGCAACCCGCCGTTACACCTGCAAATATACGCGAAAGCGGATGGTAATGAAAAAGCGCGCCGTACAGCGCGCTTTCCAAACTTCCCGTTCATTCGCCGGCGAGCGGCCGGTTGGCTTTCGCCGTCATTTCCTCGACCACCAGGCGGATGCAGCACGTGGCGGCAAGCTCCCTGGGTGCAAACTCCCAGTCCTGTTTGCCGGTGTAGTGCGCCATCACGCAGCGCAGGGCGCGCAGCTTATCGGCGTCATCCCGCAGTACCGCGATGCTCCCGTGTCCGATTACGCTTGCGTAATAGCACGAAAACCCGCATGCCTCCGCCGCCGTTTTGATCTGGCATCCGGTATCCGCCTCAAACGACGCTTTACCCAGCGCTTCGATCAGCTCCACCTTGCGGCCCGCGGGCGCGCTGTGGAAGTACAGGCAAAGCCTGCCGTCTTCTTGGGCAACGCCGAAACTCATGGGCACGATGTAGGCGGTTCCCCCGTCCGCAAAGCCAAGCCTGCAGCAATCTGCCGCCTGTAAAATGGCTTCGGCCTGGGCGGCGTCCAGAATTTCCCGGTCTTTTCTTCTCATGGCGTTCTCCTGTTGGTTTTTATCCCGCGTACCGCTGCATTCCCTCGGGCAGCGGCGGTGCGGCGGTGCGGTTTCCCGGATTGCAATCCACAGTTTCCGTTTTGCCAACCTCGCGCCGCGGCTCATCTTTTCGGCACCGGGAAAAGGGTGTACAATGCATATATGCACTTATTGTATAACGAATGATGAAAGGGGGGCTGGATATGGAACGGAATGAAAGGCGGAAGCACAGCGTTTTCTTTGCGGCCGATTTTACGCTGATGCTGACGGCACTTGTGTTCG
>CAYRPW010000247.1:0-3988 GCA_964426145.1 uncultured Oscillospiraceae bacterium | reverse complement strand
CAAACCACTTTTTCATTTTCATAAACCTCCATCCGGCACCAAGGGGAACCTTGTTCAATATACCATAAATACAACGCTTTGGAAACAGAACCCCATCCCGCGTAAAAGCGCATACGGCGGATTTTCCAGCTGGGGTTTCTGCCCGCCGGCCGATCGTCCGCATTGATTTTTTAACAGATTCCTGTATACTGGAAAGACAGGACACGAATCGTACAATGTGCGTTTCGGCAAGGAAGAAAGCGGTGACGGAACCTTATGGAACAGAATGTGAATTTTCCGGTTGCGGGCTTGACCGATATCACCATACGCCTGGGATGGGCCCAGCTGGAGATGTATACCGACGATGTGGATCACATCCAGGTGATTGCCTCCGGGGATGCGCATGCCGTAGCCGATCTGCGTGCCGCGGTGAAAGACGGCGAGCTGCTCATCGAGCAGCCGCAATACGGCCTGGGCACCTCGCTGGACATCACGCGCGGGCACTGGATGGAACTGTGCGTGCGCGTGCCCAGGGCCTGGGATCAGACGATTCACGCAAACACGATCAGCGGGCTGATCGTCGCGCGCGGCCTTGGCGGCACGGTGATCGAGCTGGAAACGATCTCGGGCGACCTGAAGGCGCAGAAAATAACCGCGGGGAAACTGGCGCTCAAAACGACCGCGGGCAAGATCCGCGGCGAACAGCTGATGTCGGACTGGCTGACCGTGCGCACCGTCGGCAATGAAGTCTCCCTGGACGACGTATCGGCGCGGAGCTACCGGATGACGACCGTCAGCGGGAATATGCAATTGCACCTGAAATCTGCGTTCGAACAGATGGAGCTTCGCACGGTATCCGGCGACTATACGGTATTTACGCAGGCGGAAGCGGTGCGCGTTTCCATGCGCACGGTCAGCGGCCGCAAAACGCTCGAAGGCGTGGAACATTCGGAAAGCGAATCCGTGCCGGCAGTGCGCCTTACCGGGGTCTCCGGCAATCTGCACATGGTCGGCGCAAAGAAAGCATAGGAGGAACGACATGGCCAGACAACAATTCGGCGGCTTCGGAGGCGGCGGGGGCAACATGCAGCAGTTGATGCGCCAGGCGCAGAAACTGCAGGAACAGATGGCGAAAACGCAGCAGGAGCTGGACGAACGCGAGTATACCGCGCAGGCGGGCGGCGGCATGGTCACCGTAACCGCGTCGGGTAAAGGCGCGCTCAAATCCATCGTGATCAACCCCGAATGCGTGGACCCGGACGATGTGGAAATTTTGCAGGACATGGTGCTTGCGGCTGTCAACGAAGCCCTGCGCCTAGGTCAGGAAGCCAAGGAGCGCGAACTTGGCAAGCTGTCGCCGGGCATGGGAGGCATGTTCTGATTTATGGCTAAACCGCTTGAACCCATCACACGGATGGTGGCGCAGCTGTCCAGGCTGCCCAGTATCGGCCAGAAGAGCGCCCAGCGGCTGGCTTATCATATTATCTCCATGGATTTGGAAGACGTGCGCGAACTGGCTTCGGCGATCTACCAGGGCCGCAAGGAGATCCGCTACTGCTCGGTGTGCGGCAATTATGCCGTGGCCGATCAGTGCGAACTGTGCGCCGATCCTGCGCGCCATAACGGGCAGATCTGCGTCGTACGCGACCCGCGGGACGTGGCGGCGATCGAGCGTATGCGAAACTATGAAGGTCTCTATCACGTGCTGCAGGGCACGCTTTCGCCCATGGATGGGATCGGCCCCGACGATATCCGGATTCACGAGCTTTTAAAACGGCTTGCGGACGGGTCCGTGCAGGAAGTGATCCTTGCGACCAACCCGGATATCGAAGGCGAAGCTACGGCAAGCTATATCGCGCGGCTGATCAAACCCATGGGTGTGCTGGTCACGCGGATCGCCCACGGCGTACCGGTCGGCAGCGATCTGGAATATGCCGACGAAATCACCCTCGCCAAGGCCATGGAAGGCCGACGGGAGATTTAACGGAGGAACCGACATGCCCCAATGGGAACTATGGCAGTGGCTGCTGCTTGGAATGCTTGCCCTTGTGTGCGTGCTGACGGTCGTGGTACTGTTCATGCTCCGCGCAAGACGCGGGGAAAACGGGTCGTTGGAGTACGGGCTGCGGGCTTTGCAGGCAACGCTTAGCGAGGAAGGCCTGCGCCAGCGGGAAGAGTTGATGCGCACGCTGCATACGATGAACGAGGGCTTTGCCAACAGCTTAAACCGCAATGCCGAGTATCAGGTGAACCAGTTTTCCGCGCAGGAACAGCGGCAGGCGCGTATGTATTCCTTTACGGAAGAAAGCCTCACGAAATTCGAACTGCGTATGCAGACCATCGATAAAACACTGGAGCAGGAGCTGGCCAAAAATGAAACCCGCACGGAGAAAATGCGGGAAATGATCGAGAAATCCATCACGGAAATGCGCACCGACAACGAGAAGAAACTCGACGAAATGCGCAAAACCGTGGATGAAAAATTACAGGATACCCTCAACAAGCGCCTTGCGGAGAGCTTTACCCAGGTCAGCGAGCGGCTGGAGCAGGTGTACAAATCGCTGGGTGAGGTGCACAGGCTTGCCGAAGGCGTAGGCGATTTAAAAAGGGTGCTCGGCAACGTGAAGCGGCGCGGCGTGTGGGGTGAGATTCAACTTGGGAATCTCTTAAGCGAAGTGCTGACCTCCACGCAATACCAAACCAACGTGCAGGTGCGGCCCGGCACGGCGGAGCGCGTGGAGTTCGCGGTCTGCCTCCCGGGGAAGGACGGCGAAACCCCGGTTTACCTGCCCATCGACAGCAAGTTTCCGCAGGAGGACTTTGCCCGGCTTGCCGAAGCCAGCGAGCGGGGCGACGCCGAACAGACCGAAGCGGCGCGCGTCGCGCTGGTCAACGCCGTGAAAGTTGAGGCAAAACGCATTGCGGTAAAGTATATCGAACCGCCGTTTACGACCGATTTTGCCATCATGTTCCTGCCGATGGAAAGCCTCTACGCCGAAGTCGTGCGCAATTCGGAGTTGGTGGAAGGCATCCAGCGGGAGTTGCGCGTGATCGTTTCCGGACCGAGCACCTTGATGGCGATGCTCAACAGCCTGCATATGGGCTTTAGAACGCTGGCGATCGAGAAACGCTCGGCGGAGGTGTGGCGCTTACTGGGTGCGGTGAAAAGCGATTTCGGCCTGTTTTCGCAGGTGTTGCAAAAGACGCAGGAAAAACTCCGCCAGGCGAGCACCAATATCGAAAACGCGTTTGTACGCACCCGCAGCATCGAGCGCAAACTGCGCGGGGTGGAATCGCTGGAGGAAGGCGAAACCAGAAAGCTTCTGGGCGAACCGGACGAAGCCGCCGATGAAATCGAAGCCGCGGACGCCGCTGGGAATACGGAGACCGAGTAAACGGAAAGTACTTAAGAAAAACGCGTACGGCCTGCAGAGGCCCGCAACGCTTCAAAACCTTGTGCGGAAAACGGCGACAGGGTTTTGTAACATTGGGATCAATTTCTTGCTATTTGCATCAATCGGTGTTTTAATAAGCACAACCTGCAAGATCGCAGAAAGGGGGCGCCCCTTTTGGAAATACAGTGGTATCCGGGCCATATGGCCAAGGCGAAGCGTTTGCTTGCCCTGCAGCTATCCAAAACAGACATCGCCGTGGAGCTGTGCGATGCGCGCATCCCTCTTTCCAGCCGCAATCCGGATCTGGACCGGCTGCTTGCCGGTAAACACAGAATGCTCATGCTGTGCAAGGCAGACCTGGCGGACGGGGAGGCGACTGCCCGCTGGCTTACGCATTTCGCGGGCCTCGGCATACAAGCGATGGCGTACGATACGTCCGCGCAGAAAACCAGACGCGCGCGGGAACTGATGGATCAGGCGGCCAAGGAATTTTATGAGCGGGCCGAGCGGCGCGGTATCAAAAAAACGCTGCGGGCGATGGTCGTTGGCGTGCCGAACGTAGGCAAGAGCACGTTCATCAACCGCCTGACGGGCAGCGCGACCACCGAAGTGGG
>CAYRPW010000246.1:1201-3994 GCA_964426145.1 uncultured Oscillospiraceae bacterium | reverse complement strand
GCAGATCTTCATCGGCCTGGGAATCCTGTTCGTCGGTATGGAAACCATGACCGTGGCGATGGCCCCCATGCGCGAGTGGGAAGGTTTCCGCACGATGATCACGGGCGTTTCCAACCCGTTTCTGGGCATCATCGTCGGCGCGCTGTTTACGGCGCTGATCCAATCAAGCTCCGCGTCTATCGGTATTTTGCAGGCGCTGGCCAGTTCCGGCCTGATCGGATTGCATTCGTCTGTGTTTATCCTGTTCGGCATGAATATCGGCACCTGCATCACGGCGCTGCTGGCTTCCATCGGCACCAGCAAAACCGCGCACCGGGCGGCCGTCGTGCACCTGTTGTTCAACGTGATCGGCTCCGTCATTTTCCTGATCATCGCGGTTTCGCTTCCGTTTGCAACCTGGATCGAAAGTCTGGCGGGCGACAATCTGCGCCTGCAGATCGCGCTTGCGCATTTGATTTTCAACGTGACGACCACGGCGCTTTTGCTTCCGATGTCCAAACTGCTGGAAAAGGCATCGTATCTCATCATCCGCGGGCAGGACAAGGAAGAAGAACCGATGCGGCTTACCTATTTTGACGACCGCCTGTTCTCCACGCCGCCGATCGCCGCCAAGCAGTTGTTCCGCGAGGTGACGCGCATGGGCGAACTGGTGAAAACCAACTACGCGTTTGCGATGAACACCTTCTTTTCACAGAAGGACGTATTGCTGGACGAGTTTAATAACCGCGAGAACGTGATCGATTACTTGAATTCCGAAGTCACCGCAAAGCTGATCGAACTGCGCGGCATGACGCTGTCGTCCCGTGATGTGCATCTGATGGGCTCGCTGTTCCACGTCGTCAACGATCTGGAACGGATCGGCGATCATGCCGAAAACATCATGGAAATCGCAACCGAGCGGCGCAAGGCCAAAAAGGAGTTCACCAACCGGGCAATCCACGAGCTGGAAACGCTTCACCAGGTGGTTACCGCCGCGGTGGACCAGGCGCTGGAGATCGTAAACCGGCAGATCATCGATCCTGCGGTCATCAAAAAAGTCACCGATCTGGAAAACCAGATCGATGCCATGTGCGACGATATGACCAACCATCATATGGAGCGCCTGAAGGCGAAGAAATGCTCGCCGACCAACGGGATTTTGTTCCTGGATCTACTCAACAACCTGGAGCGGATCGGCGATCACGCGGAGAACCTGGCAACCTCCGTAGACGAAGCCGACATCGAAGGCAAGCGCCTGCTCTGGTAACGAAGAAACGCGATTACCGCTCCTTCATTTCCCCGACGATCGAAGCGTTGAGCAGCGCAGACGGGTTATCCTGGGCCAGCGCCCACATCAATTTGGTGACGGCCGCTTCGGTGGTCATATCCCGCCCGCTGTGAACATGCTGGTGCATCAATCCCCGGCCGACCTCATACACCGTGAGGTCGGCTTTTTCGTACAGGCACTGGCTGACCACCATCACGTGCACATCGCTCTGGGCGAACGCATACAGCGCTTCCACCAGATTCCGGCGGATATAGTGCAGGCCGCCCAGGCCGAACGCTTCGATCACCAGCCCCTGATACCCGGCTTCGCGGATGAAGCGGAATACTTCCGGCGAGGTTCCGGGCACCAGCTTCATCAGGAATACGTTGGCGTTTAAGGTGTTGCGCAGCCTGTAGCCCGGCGGCAGAACATCCGACGGCGTAAAGGGCTGCGGGTTTTCGATGTGAATGCCCTCGGAGTCGAAATAACCGGCAAGCGGCGCGTTGATGCTGGAAAACGCGTCGATCGCCGTCGTGTGCGTTTTTACGCACCGCGTGCCCTGGATGAGCTTCTGGTCGAAACACACGTACACGCCGCGGATTTCCTGCAGCGCGGCCGCCACCGCGCGGCGCAGGTTGCCCCGCGCATCGGAAAGCGCGTCGCCGATGGGCATCTGCGACCCGGTGAGAACTACGGGTTTTTCAACGCCCGCCAGCATGAAGCTTAAAATCGACGCGCTGTAGGCCATGGTATCGGTGCCGTGGGTAATCACCACGCCGTCGCAGTGAAGCAGCGCGTCGTGCGTCGCCTGCGCCAGCACGCACCATTCTTCCGGCTGCATGTTGCTGGAATCCAAACAGAATACGTCCCGCGGCTCGATGACGCAGGGAAAGCGGATGCCCCGGATCAGCTCAGCCGCGCCGAGTGTCGGCGCATACCCGTTCTTTCCCTGCGTGCTTGCGATGGTGCCGCCTGTTGCCAGCAGCGCGATGCGCTTTTGCATCGGTTTCTCCATTTCCCGGCTTTACAGCCATTCCCCCGTATCCCAAAGTACGATCTTCCCCTGGGCGCGGGTTTTTTGCATATCGATCAGACGCTGGTTTCTGCTGCCGCGATACCGGAGGTTCAGCGACCGCTCTGAAAGAATAAACGGGCCGTCGACCAGCACGTCGGTTTCCGACAGGAGGGCGTCGATATCGGCGTTGCCGATCGCCAATTGGAACAGCTGCTCCAGCGTATAGCCGGAATACGTCCACACGGAAAGCCCATTCGCGTGCGCGCGCCGGGCAAGCTGCGCGCATGCCGCCGGCTGGGCAAACGGCTCCCCGCCCGACAGGGTGATCCCTTCCAGCAGAGGGTTGCGCAAAAAGCGCTTTGCAACGTCGTCAATCGTCCATACGGTGCCGCCGGCAGGATCATGGCTGTCCGGATTGTGGCAGCCCTCGCAGCGGTGCGGGCAGCCCTGGGTGAAAATTGCCGCGCGGTAGCCTTTCCCGTCTACGATGGATTCCGCAGCCAACCCATACAAACGGATCGTATCCATTCTG
>CAYRPW010000246.1:0-1191 GCA_964426145.1 uncultured Oscillospiraceae bacterium | reverse complement strand
CCGGTTAACCGGTTTACGGCGCCATCACATACACAAGCAGCGTTCCCGCCTGCACGGTGATACGCGCTTCCCGGCTCTGCGCCTCGTTGCTCACGCCAAGCGGCCTGTCGCAGGAAAGCAAGGCATCCGTCAGCGGATATTTAAGCCCCCGCAGCGTTACGCCTTCGGCATGGTTGCCGTGGCAGAAAACGGAAACCACGGTGCCCGGCGCAAGATCCGCAAGGCTCAGCGTACCGTTTGTTACGGTGTGCACATCAAAGCCCGGGCATACCATGGTACAGGCAAAGCCCTGCCTGCTTGCGCCGCCCAAGAGCTGCAAATTGGCATGGGCGTGATCCTCCCTGCCGCCGCTTGCGCCGTAGAAGCGGAACGTGCGATAGCCGCGCGCGATGCCTTCCGCAAGTGCGAGCGCCATATCGGTATCGTTTTTTTCTTTGGGAAAGGTTTTGCGCGGGATCTTCGCCGGTATCTCTTTTAATGAATCAAAATCCCCCACCAGCAGATCCGGCACAATGTCCGCAGACAGCAGCGCCGTATAGCCGTCGTCCGCGGCAATGACGCAATCCCCCGGCTTGGGATACAGGCCGCGCTGTACGAACGCGCCCGCTCCGACTAAGTAGCAAACCGGCATCGGCATTCTCCTTCCGGCAGGAACAGGAAGGGAGTTACCCGAAAGCTCGGGCAACTCCCATCAATTGTAACCAATCGATTAGCGCTTGGAGAACTGGGGTGCGCGGCGCGCGCCTTTGAGGCCGTACTTCTTGCGTTCCACCATGCGCGGGTCGCGCGTGAGGAAGCCCGCTTTTTTCAGGCTGTCGCGGAGTTCCGGATCCGACTTGACCAACGCGCGGCTGATGGCATGGCGGATTGCGCCGGCCTGGCCGGAAAGCCCGCCGCCGGTGACGGTGACGAGGATGTCCATATCGCCGCCGGCCTTGGTGAGTTCCAAGGGCTGGCGGACGTTCATCTTCAGGGTTTCCAGACCGAAGTAATTTTCCAGGTCGCGTTTGTTGACGATGATTTTCCCGTCTCCCGCCACCAGGCGAACACGGGCAATGGCCTTTTTGCGGCGGCCGACGGCACTATATTCAACCTTAGCCATGTCTTTCAATCTCCTTACTTGAGTTCAAGCGTTTCGGGTTTCTGCGCCGCATATTCATGCTCCGGACCGGCGTAGACACGCAATTTCTT
>CAYRPW010000245.1:0-4027 GCA_964426145.1 uncultured Oscillospiraceae bacterium | reverse complement strand
CTCGTTGCGTTTGTGTATCCTCTGCAGGCTGGATGAGATGCCCGTCGCCTTCCAGGGAGAGCTCGCCGCTGTCTTCGCAATAGGCAACACACCGGGAGGTGATGTCGGTCATGTTGAAATTGCCCAGCAGCTCGTACAGGAACGTTCGCGGTCCGCTTTTCTTCTTGAGCAGAAGCCGGTTTTCCCGCGCGTTGGCCAGATCGTCGCCCTCCAGGTGAAATGCAATCTGCATCAGCGTCCGTCCGTCCGGCATCTGCAGCCGCGACCGCCTGGTGCCGTCCACCTTGAGCACGATATGCAGGCTTCTTCCGAAAACATCCGCGCAGTAACTTTCGCTCCCGCAGCGCATTTGCAGCCGGAAACGGCCGAACGGAACCTTTTCCGGCGGCAGAACCAGCTTTTTCCCGCTTTCGTACCACCGGTCGTACGATACGTTCTCCTTGTTTCCCGGCCAGGTAATGCAGGTTGTCTCCTTTGGGTTGCGGTCCGGATCCCCTGCCCAGTCCCAGGAAAGCACCCAGTTTTTGTCGACGCTGACCAGCTTTGCGTTCCAGGGTTTGCCCGCAGGCTGCGCCGATCCCTGCGCGGTTTCGCCGTCCGCGCCGCTTTGTACGGGTTCGATGCGCTGCGGCGCATCGCCAAAAGCGATCTCGGTGAAAATGCTCAGATCAAACAGCGAAGGAATGTCTCCCAGCGGCACGAACGTAACGCGTTCGATCACATCGCCGGGGATCGGTACGAAGCCCTCCCGCTCACAGTCCGGCGGCAGGGCCTGATACACGGTGCCGGGCACCAGATAGTAGGTCATCGGGGCTTCGTCAGGCAGGCTGGAAAACAGCTGCGGCAACAGAACGGCGTCGTTGAAATTGTGCCGCAATATGCGCTCTTTGAGCTCCAGCGGTTTTCTGTGCATTGCGTAGGCGACGCCGAAGCTGACATCGGTGTTCTGCGTGGTTTTCCGCAAAAGTTCGGTCACGAGCGACTCCCAGCTTTTCGTGAGCAGAACGGGATCATACAGCGACCGAACGGCCTGCGTATACGCGTCCAGACGCTCTATTTCCAGCTGGCCGGTGATTTGGCGGACACTGCTCGCATATTCGTCGCACAGGGCATACAAAACGGTTCTCTCGTTCTCGGACAGGCGATACTGCCGCAAAAAGTCGTCTCTCTGCTTTAAGAGCGCTTTGGCCATGGCAAGCAGGCGCATGCGCGCGCTTTCCATGGCGGCAAGGCGTTTGCTCAGGCCGCGCATGCGGCAAAGCTGCTGGTAGGCGACGAAGTATTCCCGCAGGACGAGCAGATTATACACGTCGCCGGGCTGCGTCCATTTTTTCACCGGAATGTCGAGATGCGCCCACTGCGTTCGAAGCCATTGGTCGGCGCTGCTGATACGGCTCAGGCTGCTGTCCGCGTCCGTAATGGCGCCCCGGATGGTCTGCCCGATCGCACCGTCGGTTTCCAACAGCGCGACCAGGCTGTCCAGGTGCGGATACCGGGTGATTTTCCGGCTGATATCGTTAACCCATTGCGCCGCCCATGCGTTGCTTTCGTTTTGGATATAGGTGCTTTCCTCGTTAAGCCGGTCAAATGAGAGGATGAGTTTGGGGATGGAAACGTCCTTCTGGTCCATGCCGACGGCGGCAAGATCCGCCAAGGAAGGGAGGTTGTCCGCAAGCTCCCCGCACAGGACGTCAGCCAGGGAATCCTTGCCGTTGATGGAAGCGAAATGAATCGTTTCGGTGGACAGCAGTTCCCAGGCGGCCGCGGCCGTGATCGGCGTGGACGCCCATTTGCCGAGCCGCTCCACCACCATATCCTGCTGAATGCGAAGCAGATCGTACGACGAACCGTTGATTTTTCCATAGCGCATGGTGTACAGCGGGTGCGTTTGTGTCTGCCCGTATGCCCTATACAGCAAACCGACGGCGAACGCGCCTTCCATCTGCAGCTGTGTCTGGTAATTGCGGATCCCGCGGTCGCTGCATTTGGACAGCACCAGACACTGGTCGAACCTAGTCAGCCCGGGGTGGATCCCCCGGGGATCTTCCGGGTCCAAAATCCATTGATGCTGGCGGGTATAGGCAATGGGATCATCTTCCGCCAAAAGGCAGAACTGGCTTAAAAACCCGCACCCGGAAGCCTCCACATACCGCTGCGCGTTTTCCCGCAGGTTCAGAATATCCTGCAGGGCAACGGACAAACCCTTGGCCACAAAGGCGATATACTGTTTTCCAAGCTGGATGCTCGCGGCAACGGCTTCCCCCACGGTTTCCATCATCGCGTTCCGCCGATCGCGGACGACGGCGCTGAACGCGCCGGCCACCGCCTCCAGCCGGTAATGGGAAACGCGGATCGAAGGGTGGTCCATCACCCGCTGTTTGGGGTTTTCCCACAGGCAGATCACCTGCATCAGCGGCCGGCGCTCGGGTTCCGCGTGGTCCATCAAGACCGATACCAGGTTCTCGGCCTCCATCGAAGCCTCGTCGCCGACCAGAACGAACAGGGACGGGATTTTGGGAGAAAACATCGTCGGAAAACTCCTTTAGCACAATCGCAGCCTGTTTGAGGCAAACCGGGGCGCGGCTTCCAGGCGGCGTTCAGGCGCATGATGCGCCGTAACGCCGCCGGAGGAAACGCGCTTTCTCAGGTGATGAAGATTTTCGCTTCCTTGAGCATGGCCGAAACCAGCGTGGCGTTTTGTTCGCGCGCCATCTTGCTCAAATCGCCGCGGTCGAACAGAATTTCGTTGGGCGTGTTGGCATATTTCCCGATGAACTCCTGGGCGGCCTTCTGGGCGGCTTCGTATTGTTCGGCGGGCATCCGGTCAATTTCGTCCATCAGTTTCTTTGCCTTGGCCGAAAGGTAGCTCTGGTGGTTCTTGTCAATGCGGGAATCCTCCGCCGAAAGGATATTCATCAGCACCAACGGTTTGCAATAGGCGTACAGATCGCCCTCTTCGCCTGTGAGCAGGTTGGTGCCCAGAAGCTTGGACTGCTGCCCGCGGACATCCGTGAAATCGACGCTCTGCCGGTTCCAGAGGAACAGATCGAACAGGAGCATGTGCATGAAGAGCTTGACGAAGTTCAGCTTGCCCTTCTCGGCGTCCATCCACTGGCGAACCTGTGCAACCGCAACGTTCAGGCAATCGTACATCTCCCGCTGCTTTTCCATCTGTTCTACGATATCGGGATGCTGGACGCTTAACACGTATACCGCGGCTTCCAACCGGGCCTCCGCCAGCGCTTCCTCTGCGCGCTGTTTCTCCGCCATGGTGCCGTCCTGCGGTTCGATTTTTAACCCCATGGCGTTGGCAAACACATCGGCGTAGTTGCGGTAGCGGATTTCCAGAGGTTTTCCGCTATCCCGCAGCGTGTTGAGCAGGTCCACCCGGTCGCCGAAGGGAAGCGCGCCGTCGTTCTTGATTTTTTCCACCTGCTCTTTGAACGCTTCGGGCTCCATCAGCGTCCCGTTTTCGTTGCGCAGGATCCGCACCGCGAGCAGCTCCATGGTCGGTTCCTTCGTCATCACGGCAAACTTCGCCAAAAGCGCGTCAGTAAGCAGCTTTCTGTTGGCCTGCATCATTTGCTTTTGCCGTTTGCTGGGCGCTTTGCCGACCAAAAGATGCGGAACGGGGGACGGCAGAACGCTCCAGTCGTTTTGCATCACAGGTTTTCCCACCCGCGTCTGTACGAGGTGGAGCCCCAGCGCCGCGTCGTCGGCCAGGGATTCCTCGTAGTGGCTTTCCAGGTCGGGAAGATCCGCGTACCGGTACATCGGAAGGCAGTTGAACGTGTTCAGCCAGTAGATGCGGTCGTTGATCTTGGAGTACTTGGGTGTGATATGGTTATTTTTGCTGTACTCATCCAGGCTCGTGCGCACGATGCGGGCGTCGTCGGGAACGGACACGTAGGAGTATTCCACCATGCCGTCGTGGTTGCTGACCAGTTTGAGCATCGTCTGTGCGGCGTTGCGGAGGTTGGGCATCAGCGTGTCGGTCATATACTGGATTTTTTCCTTCTCGGTGGTG
>CAYRPW010000244.1:0-4029 GCA_964426145.1 uncultured Oscillospiraceae bacterium | reverse complement strand
CCGACAAGAATCTGCCCTTCCGCCCCGATGTTCCAGAAGCGCATTTTGAAGGCAGGAGCCAGACCGATACCGATGCACAACAGCATTACCATATCGCGCAGTGTGACCCACGTTCGTTTCTCAGAACCAAAATTGCCCTCAAACATGGCGCTGTAGACTTTGAGCGGGTTAAGTTTAACAATGGCATAGATGACGATTGCGCTGACCGCCAGCCCCAGTATAAGGCCGATAAGCCGGATAAGCCAGCTGTGCCACACCGCAATCGAATCGCGCTTGGCGATGCGCAATAAGGGAATCTTAAGAGTTGTGTTCATTTTTGTCCTCCCCCTCCGAGTTTGGTCATCATCATGCCGACTTCATGCTTGTCTGCGTTCCTGCCGGGGATAATGCCGCTGACCTTTCCGCCGCAGAGGACAAGAATCCGGTCACAGAGTTCCAGCAGGACATCCAGGTCTTCACCGACAAAAATTACGGCAACGCCCCGTTGCTTCTGCTGGTTCATCAGGTCATAAATAGTGTAGGATGAATTAATGTCCAGTCCACGCACGGCGTAGGCCGTCATCAGCACAGTCGGCGAGGAGGAAATTTCGCGACCGACCAATACCTTCTGAACGTTTCCGCCGGAAAGCCTGCGCACCGGAGTGGAAAGTCCCGGCGTGCTCACGGATAATTCGTTTACAACGCGCTCTGCCAGACTGCGCGGCGTTTTTCTGTCTGCAAAAACGGACTTGCCACGCCGGAACGAGCGCAGCATCATGTTGTCGGTCAGATCCATGTTGCCGACAAGCCCCATGCCGAGCCGATCTTCAGGCACGAAAGCCAGCGATACGCCTAAAGAAACGATTTCGCGCGGGTTCTTGCCGACCAGATTGATCTCGTTGCTGGTTTCAGGATCAATATATTTAATGCTCCCCGATTCAAGCGGCTGCAGGCCGGCGATAGCTTCCAGCAACTCCTTTTGTCCGCAGCCCGATATGCCCGCAATGCCGATAATTTCACCGGAATATGCGGTAAACGAAACTTCGTAGAGCTTGTTTATTCCGTCTTTATCACAAACGGTTAGGCCTTCCACCACGATACGCGGCTCAGGATCTTTTGGCTCCGGCCGCTCGATATTGAGGGATATGGCGCGCCCGACCATCATGTTGGTCATCTCCGCGGCGTTTGTATCTTTCGTCACCATTTCGCCGACGAACTGTCCGCGCCGCAGCACCACTACGCGATCCGATATCTCCTCGACCTCATGCAGTTTGTGTGTTATGATGACGATTGCCTTGCCGTCATCCCTCATGTTGCGCAAAACAGCGAAAAGCTTCTCCGTTTCCTGCGGGGTCAGCACGGCAGTGGGTTCGTCAAGAATTAAAATATCCGCCCCACGGTAGAGCACCTTCACGATTTCCACCGTCTGCTTCTGGGAAACGGACATGTCATAGATCTTCTGTTCAGGGTTGACATCAAAGCCGTACATTGCGCAAATCTTGCGTACACGGTCACCCACGGCTTTTAAATCAAGGCGTCCCTTCCCCGGCATGCCGAGGATAATGTTCTCCGCCGCGGTAAGCACATCCACCAATTTAAAATGCTGATGAATCATGCCGATCTTTAGGTCATATGCGTCTTTGGGGCTGCGGATTGAAACCTCTTTCCCATCGACCGCTATATGTCCAGAATCAGGGAAATAAATGCCGGAGAGCATATTCATAAGCGTCGTCTTGCCGCTTCCGTTTTCCCCAAGCAGGGAAAGAATCTCTCCACGGTATATTTCAAGACTCACCCGGTCATTTGCTATAACCGGACCGAAGGTCTTGGTGATATCGCGCATGCGGACAGCCGCTTTTGCGCTTTGCATAATGCATTACCCCCCTTTGAAAAAATGATGGAAAGAGCCACTTTTGTGGCTCTTTCCATTTGGTAAGCAGGTTGTAATTATTGGGCGTTGAGTTCGGTGATGCCGTCAATGCGCAAGCCGAAGTACGGAGCGCTGCGCAGCGTGGACTCGTGGAACACGCCGTCGGAAATAGCTTCGCCGGTATCGCCAACCCAGTCGCCGTCGGTATCGATCGCCAGATAGGTCGTGACGGTCGCGCCGCCCACGGTGAACGTGGAGGTATCGAATACGTTGAGAGTGCCGTCTTTCAGCGCAGCTTCAACTTCCGCAACCTTATCGGCAGTGCCCGCGGCGCAGCTTTCGCCCAGCGCGGAAATCTGGACAGCGCCTTCGTTATAGCCTTCCGCCCAGTCGGTCATGATATCTTCACCATTCTTAATGCAGTTGAACGCATAGGTGTAGTAAACGCCCCAATTGTTCTGAGCACTGGTGAGCGCAGCGGTCTTCGCAACCGACAGCATGTCAATGTTGTAGCCCACGCAGTAAACCGTGGTGCCGCCATCGAGCAGCGCCTGGCAAGCGGCAGGAGCGCCGGTAGAGTCGGCATGCTGGCTGATAATGATGCAGCCCGAAGCGACGAGCGCGTTGGCGGCTTCCGCTTCAGCGGTCGGATCATACCAAGAGTTGGTGTACTGTACATCCATCACTACGTTTGCAACAATGGACTTGACGCCGAGGTAGAACGCGGTGTAACCGGAAACCACTTCCGCATACGGGAAAGCGCCGATATAACCCAGCTTGATGTTGTCGCCGTCCATGTTTTTGGCTTCAACCTTGCCGTCTGCTACAAGCTCAGCCAGTTTCATGCCTGCGACAACGCCCGAAACATAACGGGACTGGTAGGTGTCGTTGAAAGCATTCTTGAAGTTTGCCAGGCCAGAAAGCGCAGCCTTGTCGCCCGTCATGGATACAAAGGTCACATCTTCGTTCTCACTGGCAGCTTGCTGCATGAAGTCCTGATGGCCATAGCTGTCCGAGAAAATGTAGGTGCAGCCCTCCTCAACAAGGTCGGTCGCCTTGTCGTAGCAGCTTTCATCTTCAGGAACGTTGTACTTCCAGACGATCTGGTCGTCAGAAAAACCAACGGCAGCCGTTGCTGCTTTGATACCGTCAATGTGCGCGGAATCATAACCGGTGTTCTCATCGTGAACCAGAATGATGCCGATCTTGACAGCGGGTGCGGCCGAGGTCTCCACTGACGCCGATTCGGGAGCCGACGCAGAAGCGGTTTCGGTCGAACCGGTGGAACTTTCAGACGTCTCCGGGGTGCTGCATGCAGCGAACACAAATACAAGTGAAAGTGCCAGAAGCATTACAACAATTTTTTTCATTTTGTTTCCTCCGTTTTTTTATTAAATTTTGCATATGCAAATCATGCACATTGTTAGGGTTCCATATTCTAAATTTTTTTGGCCGATCTCTGACACAAAGGATTTTCTGTCGATACCCTTCTGAGCCAGGCAAGTCAAATCCGCGAATGAAATCCGCTGTTTTATCTCTCTGTCAGGCATCGTCCCCTTACTCCTCACAGGGTCAAATTTTACAGAGAAAACGGCGTATGTTCAGAACTAACTTACGCCGTTGTAATTGTCGTTTGATTTTTTTAAATATACCTCGTTTGATGCTTTTTGTCAATTGATTATTCAATATTAGGCATGTGTCACATCTTAAAAAAATTGTAATATGGGTTTTAAGTTCACATAAAGTATGATAGCATGAAGAAAAAACGAGGTCTCCATCATTCTGAAAATCAGTAAGAACAGCCTGTTTAAGGAGGACCCGCCAAGATGACAATGCATATGAATAAAATCTTGCTGAAGAAGTTGATCGATGTCGCCGCAGGCAGAATTCCTGCCGATTTTGTCATTAGAAACTGTAAGGTTGTTGACGTTTACAACGCTTCGATCATCGAAGGAGACGTTGCCATATGCGAAGGGCTAATCGCCGGAGTTGGCCAATATGAGGGCAACTGCGAAATTGACGCTTCCGGCCAATATGCCGTACCGGGTTTCATCGACAGCCATATCCATATTGAATCATCATACGTGAGCCCGGAGGAATTGGGCAGGCTCATCGTCCCCCGTGGAACAACGACAATCATCGCCGACCCGCATGAGATTGCTAACGTATGCGGCCTTGCA
>CAYRPW010000243.1:3742-4040 GCA_964426145.1 uncultured Oscillospiraceae bacterium | reverse complement strand
CCGCTGCCGTCATAATACGCCTTGCCCAAAGCGGTCTGCGCGTCCGCAAAGCCGTAGTCCGCCGCCTGCCGGTACCACGAGACGGCCTGCGCCGGATCCGCCTCCACGCCCAGCCCATTTTCGTACATCACCCCGAGGTTGTACATCGCAGTCACGTGGCCAAGCTCCGCCGCAAGACGGAAACACTCGGCAGCCCGCGCGTAATCCTGCGCTTGCCCGTCGCTGCCGTAAAAATAACTCAGCCCGAGCGAAAACTGCGCTGCCGCCTCCTCTTCCTGCGCAACGGCGGTTTCCTGTT
>CAYRPW010000243.1:0-3732 GCA_964426145.1 uncultured Oscillospiraceae bacterium | reverse complement strand
CGCACCCGGCAAAAGCAGCAGCGCCGTGAGCAATAGGGCAACCATGCGTTTCATGCGGTTTCACCTCGTGATTCTCTTCTGTTTTTTGTCACTCGTCCTCATGATTATACCAGAAATAACGACGGCGGAACGCACACGCCGCGCAATGGCATGGACAAATCCGTGACGGAAAACGGCCCGCCCCGTAACCCGGGGCGGGCCGCTGCAGGATCGCTTGCCTTCGCTTAATAGTTTTCGCAGTGGATGCGGTAGAACGCTTTGGGGTGTTTGCACACGGGGCAAAGCTCCGGCGCTTCCTTGCCGACCACCAGATGGCCGCAGTTGCCGCACTGCCAGATGCGGTCTCCGTCGCGGCTGAACACGAGGCCTTCCTTCACGTTCTTTAACAGCGCAAGGTAGCGGGCTTCGTGCGCCTTTTCGATCTCGGCGACGCGGTAGAACAGGTTCGCGATCTGATCGAACCCTTCTTCCTTGGCTTCGTCGCCCATGCGCTGGTACATGTCCGTCCACTCGTAGTTTTCCCCGGCGGCGGCATCCGCCAGGTTTTCCGCGGTGCCGGGCACTTCGCCGCCTACCAGAAGCTTAAACCAGATCTTGGCGTGTTCCTTTTCGTTGTTGGCGGTTTCTTCAAACAGCTCGGCAATTTGCACAAAGCCGTCCTTGCGGGCTTTGGAAGCGTAATAGGTGTACTTGTTGCGGGCTTTGCTTTCCCCCGCGAACGCATCCTGCAGGTTCTGGTACGTTTTGGTTCCCTTGAGTTCCTTCATGGCAAATTCCTCCTTGTGTTCTCACTGTACGGGCACATTCTCTGCAATCAACAGTATACACCATGGAAAAGCGAATGAAACGCCCGGCGGCCCATTTTACAGCCAGGTCGCGCAGAACCCGAACACCGTCCAGGTCTCGGTGGAAAGCTCGTATTGCGTCAGCGGATCGGTCTGCGCTTCCGCCGGAACGACGCTCATGTTCTTCAGCAGGCCGTCCCGGGTGTCGGCGGTGAGGAGATGGTTGCTGCTTAGGCTATCGTAAAGGTACGTGTAGCATTTTACGGTGTTGGACATGTTGCCTTCCACGGTGGTGATCCGGTACAGGCCGTCGGGCAGGGCGGTGACCTCCGTTACGATGCCGATATGCGTGACCAGATAGGCGTTTTTGCAGTTGGCGTAGATCACCAGATAGCCGGGGCGCGGGATGCCGGTGAAACGGTTGAGCGCCGCAAACGCGTCGTACTGGTTTCCCACCTGGCCTTCGCGCAGGAAAAGCACCTCGCCGTTTGTAAAGGCAGCGGCATCCTCGTCAGGAACGGGATCAAAGCCCGAGGCGTTGGCGCACCAGATGGTGAACACCGAGCACCAGCCCACTTCCTTGGCGGAGCGGTAGTACCAGCGGGTGTAATCGTTCGCCTTGGGCAGGCGCGCGCGCGCGTTTTGCAGGTATTCGCGCCGCGCCACGTACACAAACGCCTTCACCCGCTCGGGCATCGCGCCGTTTGCCACGGTTACGGTACAAACGGTATCCGTGCCGTTTGCCGTGCAGGTGACGGCGGCCGAGCCCTCCGAAACGCCCGTCATCAGCCCGGTATCATCCACCGTCACCACCGCCGTGTCGGACGAGCGGAACGTGCAGCCGCCGGCAGACGGAAGTGCGGCTTGTTTGTCAAACGGCGTGATCTCCGGCGCGACGGCCGGCACATAAGCGCTGTCGCCCGTGCGCAGGGTATAGGTTCCGCTGGCGAGCCCCGCTTCCCCGGGCGACAGCAGCGCGGCGGCGGCCTGCGCAAACAAAGCGCCGTCATCCGCGGCCGCCGCGGGCACGGCAAGCGGCAAAAGCAGCAGCAAAAGCAGGAACAATACGGCGGGGCGGCGGGGCATACGGTTCAACTCCTCAACGGCAGTATACCATACCGCCGCGACGCGGACGGAAGATTTTCCTACTTTTCATGGGAAAAACTGCAAAACCCCCCTTGACAACCGTGTTTTTCTGCACGTATACTGCAAAAGACGCAAAGATTGTAACGGAAAGGAGGGCGCCAGATGTCAAATTTCAGTAAGATCGTCATCATCCGCACGGGGTCTGCTGTTTTCACGCACAAGGGATATCTGCGCCCATCTGCCTGTTTATCGGTACGATAAAGACGTATTACACACGTCATGCAGGCCGCCGGCGCAATGCCGGCGGCTTTTTATATTGTTGGAGGTACGTATGCAACCCACCAAAACAACCATCCTGAGGGACATCACCCAGGGCAACCGGATGAAATTCCTGCTGTCCATCCTGTTCATGGGCTTCGGCGTATGCTGCTCGCTGGTCATGCCGCTGATGCTGTCGGGAACCATCGACGCGCTGGTATCGGCAGCCGACGGCAACCTGGGCGCGAACGTGGATCTGCCCGCGCCGCTTGGCCCCTGGTTCAACGCGCGCGGCGGGATTACCTATCTGCTGGGCCATCTGTGGATCATCACGCTGATCCTGATCGGCACGTACGCGGCGGGAAGCCTGTTCCAGTACTGGCGCGGCCGCTTCTCGGCGCATGCCAGCGAAAACGTGGCGCAGAGCTTGCGCGACAAGCTGTACGGCCACCTGCAGGTGCTGCCCTACGAGTATCACGTAAAGGCGCAGACCGGCGACCTGATTCAACGCTGCACAAGCGACGTGGATACCATCCGGCGTTTCCTGTCGTCCCAGCTGACGGAAATTTTCCGCACCCTGTTCATGGTGGCGGTCGCGGTGACGGTGATGCTGTCCATCAACGCCCGCATGACGCTCTACTCCATGCTTCTGGTGCCCCCGCTGTTTCTGTTCGCGTGGCTGTTTTTTCAATGGGTGCAGAAGTATTTCAAAATTTCGGACGAAGCCGAAGGCAAGATGAGCGCGGTGCTGCAGGAAAACCTCACCGGCGTGCGCGTGGTACGCGCGTTCGGCCGCCAGAAATTTGAGGACGACAAATTCAACACCGTCAACGACGACCTGTGCAAGAAGAACATGAAGCTGATCAAGCTCCTGTCGTTTTACTGGGCAGGCTCCGACCTGATGGATATCACACAGTCCGCCATCACCCTGATTATCGGCGTGGTGACGGTGGTCACCTTCCCCGGCAAGCTGACGCTCGGCGAAATGACCGTGTTCGTAAGCTATACGGGCATGATGATGTGGCCGATCCGCCAGCTGGGGCGCATCCTTTCGGACCTGGGCAAGGCGATCGTCTCCTTCGGGCGCACGGCCGACATCCTGCTGCAAAAGCCCGAGCAGGACGATCCCGACGCGCTGACCCCGGCGCTTGACAAGGACATCGAGTTCGACCACGTGGGTTTCGAACACGAGGACAACACCCCGGTGCTTACGGACGTTCACTTCACCGTAAAGCAGGGCCAGACCGTGGCGCTGCTGGGCGCGACGGGCTCGGGCAAAAGCACGCTGATGAACCTGCTGCAGCGCCTGTACGACGTCAAGCGCGGCGAGATCCGCATCGGCGGCGTGAACCTGAACCGCATCTCCAAAAGCTACCTGCGCTCCCGCGTGGGCCTGGTGCTCCAGGAGCCGTTCCTCTACTCCCGCTCCGTGAAGGATAACATCGGCATCGCCCGGCGCGACCCATCCCTCGAACTGATCCGCTCCGCGGCCAAAACCGCCGCCGCCGACCAGTTCATCACTCACTTTGAAAAGGGCTACGACACCATGGTCGGCGAGCGCGGAGTTACCCTTTCGGGCGGCCAGAAGCAGCGCGTAGCCATC
>CAYRPW010000242.1:1085-4110 GCA_964426145.1 uncultured Oscillospiraceae bacterium | reverse complement strand
GGTCATCAGCCACTCGGGACGGTTGGTCGCCCAGATGGCCACATGGTCGCCCTTGCGGATGCCCAGCGCGTACAGGCCGCGCGCCACGACGCCGGACAGCCGGTCGAACTCCCGCCAGCTCCAGCGCACGCCGGATTCCGGCGCGACAACGCAGTCGTGATCCGGGTAATTGCGTACGTTGCGTGCCAGAAGCCCCGGTATGGTGTACTCCTGAAGATCGTGCACCGGTTTGAATACCATGGGCAACATCCCCTCTCTGCAGGTACTAAAAAAGCCCCCGCCTTCGAAACTCGAAGACGGAGGCTTGCACATCCGCGGTACCACTTCGTTTGGCGCGTACGTCCCTGCTTTTTACGGCGGTTTCGCACGCATCCCTCTCAACAGGCTGTATCGGGCCGCCCGTCCCGCGGTACTTGGTTCCCGCAGGCCGCTCACGGGGGAGTAGGTCCGCGCCCTTTCATGCCTCGCACCTGCCGGCATGTCTCTTTGCAAAGGGGCTGCGCACCGCGCCCGGTCATCGCGTAATTGCTGTGATTATACGGCATGGCCACGGAATTTGTCAACCCTTTACCCGGCCCGGGTTCGATGGTATAATAAGGAAAACCCCGGAAAAACAAAGAACGGGAGGCGGGCATATGCAGCGGTATTCGGGCAACGGGCGGTATCGTGCCGTGGTGCGTTCCCGCCGGTATCAGCCGCTCATCGTGATCGCAGTCCTGATCGCCGCGGTGTTCCTCGTTTTGAAGCTCGCGGGCGTGGGCTCACTGGACACGGGCAATTACGAGCGTCAGCGCAACGCCCGGCTGAATGACGAGGTGCAGTACGCCGTAGACCAGGTCAATACCCTGTCCCGCCTGGGCGCGACCTCCACCAGCAACACCCTGGGCAAGATCCGCCAGTATGTGCACGGCGCGGAGCTGATCAACGACCTGAACATCGGCATGTACGGCGAGGTGGGCCGCCTGTATAAACAGATCGTTTTTGATACGATTTACACTTTGATCGACCAGTACGACGCGAATTTATCCACCGGGCAGAAAGTAAACGAATCGCTCGCTCTCCTAAGCGATGCGGTGGCGGAGCTCAACGCCCAGACGCAGGCGCTGATCGGCACAGCGCAGGAAGAATAACGGCAGGAAGGGTTCGCAAGAGATGGATAACCGCCCCATTGGCGTATTCGACAGCGGTTTCGGCGGCATCAGCGTGCTGGCGGCCGCGGCCGCGCTGCTTCCGGACGAACGTTTTGTGTACATCGGCGACAACCTGCACGCGCCTTACGGCGAGCGCACAGAGGCGGAAATCCTGGCGCTGTCGCGGAAATCCGTACAATTCTTAATCGATAAAGGCTGCAAAGCCGTGGTGATTGCCTGCAACACCGCTACCAGCGTGGCGGCCGACACGCTCAGAAGCGAAATCAGCCTGCCCATCGTCGCCATGGAACCGGCTCTCAAGCCCGCCTCCCTGATTGCGCAGGAAGGGCAGGTGCTGGTGCTGGCAACCGAGATGACCTTAAAACTGAGTAAATTCAAGCAGCTGATGGAAAGCTACGGCAGGGACGCGGTGCCCATCCCCGCGCCGAAATTCGTAACCGCGGTGGAAGCGGGCGTAACGGACGGCCCGGAAATCACCGCGCTGTTTGACGAAACCCTGGGGCCCTATCTGCAGAAGCCCGTGAAAGCCGTGGTGCTGGGCTGCACGCACTATACGTTTTTAAAGCCCGCGCTGCGCGCGTACCTGCCGGCACCCATCGCGCTGATCGACGGCAACGCGGGCACGGCGCGGCAGCTGGAAAAGCGCCTCACCCAGGCGAACCTGCGAAGCGCCGGCGGCGAACCCGACGTTATGAAGCGCGTGGAATTCTTTTCCACGAAACCCGGACCGCAAACGCCCGCGCGCATGCGGGCGATGTTTCAAACAGCGCTCAATCAGCTTCTGGACAGATAATCCCGCGGGCCCAGCGTGTAAATATCGTTCCCCCGGCTGTCAATGGCAACCACAAGCGGCAGATCCGTTACGGTCAGCCGCTTGATTGATTCCGTGCCCAAATCCGCAAAGGCAACCACCTCGACGCTTTCCACACAGGCGGACAGCGCCGCCGCGCAGCCCGCAGGCGCCGTGAAATACACCGCGCCGTTTGCAACGATCGCCCGTTTCACCTCTTCCCCGCGGTCCCCCTTGCCGATGATGGCAAGCAGGCCTTGGGATAGCAGCGCGGGGGTGAACGCGTCCATCCGCACGGACGTGGTGGGGCCGATCGCGCCGGATACCCTGCCCGGCGGCGTGGGCGTCGGGCCCGCGTAGAAGATCGTCTGCCCCCGAAGCTCGATGGGCAGCGGTTCGCCCGCTTCCAGCGCGCGGATCAGCCGCGCATGGGCGGCGTCCCGCGCGGTGTAGACAACGCCGGACAAAAGCACGGCGTCTCCCGCTTTGAGCGTCGGGATCAATGCCGGATTCAAAGGTGACGTACAATGGTTGGCCATATTCGCTCCTTATAGCACCGCCTGCGCGCGGCGCGTGGCGTGGCAGCCGACGTTCACCGCCACGGGCAGCCCGGCGATGTGCGTCGGCGCGGTTTTGATATGCACGCTCAGCGCCGTGGTCTGGCCGCCGTAGCCTTGCGGGCCGATGCCCGTGCGGTTGATTTCGCCGAGCAGTTCCTGCTCCAGCGCTGCGATTGCGGGATCGGGATGCGCTCCCTCGCGCAGCTCCACCAGCGCTTCTTTGGCAAGCATCGCGACCTGCTCGAAATTGCCGCCGATGCCAACGCCCAGCATCACCGGCGGGCATGGGTTTGCCCCGGCGAGCGTCACGGTTTCCAGCACGAACCGCTTCACGCCGCCCAGACCGTCGGCGGGGGTGAGCATGGCAAGGCGGCTCATGTTTTCGCTGCCGAACCCCTTGGGCGAGACGGTCAGCTTCAGCTGATCGCCTTCCGTCAGCTTCACGTGCAGGACGGCCGGGGTGTTGTCGCCGGTGTTCACGCGGTCAAACGGGCCGCGCACCACGGATTTGCGCAGGTAGCCTT
>CAYRPW010000242.1:0-1075 GCA_964426145.1 uncultured Oscillospiraceae bacterium | reverse complement strand
TCCGTGTAGCCCCTGCGCACGCCGCGGTTGACTGCGTCTTCCAAAAGCCCGCCTTCGATGTGCACGTCCTGCCCAAGCTCGGCGATGACCACAGTCATTCCCGTATCCTGACAAACGGGGATTCCCTCCCGCGCCGCGATACGGCAGTTTTCACATACCAGCGCGAGGCTTTCCCGCGCGGGCGGATAGGGTTCGCGCTGCCGGGCTTCCTCCAGAAGCGCCCGCACCTGCGCGGGCAGCACCGTGCATGCCTCCACGCACAGCCGCGCCACGCACTCGACAATCTGCTCCGTATGGATGGTTCTGCTCATAGATTGCTCCCGTCTAGTCCAATTCGATTCGCAGAATTTCACAGGGATTGTTGATCCGCGGCACCGCCACGCGGTTGCTGGCGCCCGCGGAGATGATCATGCGCCCGTGCACGCCCCGGGTAAACTTGGGGAAAATCCCCTGCCCGGAGCAATACACCCCGCGGCCGCAGATGCGCCACTGCCCCCCGTGCGTATGCCCGGCGAGCACGAGGTCGATGTCCTTGTCCCGCAGATGATTCATATAGTCTTCGGGCCGGTGGCACAGCAGCACCTTGCAGCCGTCCTCCATAAGAAACGCGGGGAGCATGTCCGGCTGCCCGTACCGCAGCGGGCGGTACCAGCCGCCGATCACCAGCGCGCCAAGCTTTTCGTAGGTATTGAACAAAAACCGCGCGCCGGTTTCCCTCACCCGCCGCTCGTAGGTGCGGAAATCCTTCAGCCGCGCGTCGTGGTTGCCCACGGATACGAACGTGGGCAGGATTTGGGCGGCTGCCGCCAGAAACGCGATGGCGTTTTCGTACTGTTTACGGTAGGCGTCCGCCAGATCGCCGGGCAAAAGCAGTATGTCGCAGGAAGAAAGCAGCGGGATGATATCGTCGAACCGGTCGTTATGCAGATCGCTGACCACCAACAGCCGCATGGGTTTTGGAAGCTTCCCCGTATGCCATGAGTATTCGATCAGTTTTCGCAACTTGCGCCTCCGTATTCCCGCAGGATGGTTCGTCACAAGGATTCGAACTTGCGGCCGCTTATTCCTGCTTGCT
>CAYRPW010000241.1:0-4147 GCA_964426145.1 uncultured Oscillospiraceae bacterium | reverse complement strand
AAGGGCAAGCGCTACAACCGCGAAACGCTGGAGGTGCGCTATAACGGCAAAAACATCTACGAAGTGCTGGAAATGACCATCGAAGAAGCGCTGGAGTTCTTTTCGGCGCACCAGCCCATCGTGCGGAAACTGCAAACGCTGTTCGACGTCGGCCTCGGGTATCTGAAAATCGGCCAGCCGAGCACCCAGCTATCGGGCGGCGAGGCGCAGCGCATCAAGCTCGCCGCGGAGCTCAGCCGCCGGGCCACCGGGCGCACCATTTACGTGCTGGACGAACCCACCACCGGCCTGCATATGGACGACGTGGGGAAGCTCTTGCAGGTGCTCCAGCAGCTGGCGGAAAACGGCAACTCCGTGGTGGTGATCGAGCACAATCTGGACGTGATCAAGAGCGCCGATTACCTGATCGACTTAGGCCCCGAAGGCGGCGACGCGGGCGGCACGGTGATCTGCACCGGCACGCCGGAGACGGTCGCCGACTGCGAACAGAGCTACACAGGGCAATTCTTAAAGCGGGTGTTGACCCGCAAACCATAACGCAATACAATAGCAGGGAAGAAACCGGTTAAATACGGGAGGTACCTGCGTGAAACTGACCTTTTTGGGCGCTGCGCACGAGGTGACGGGCAGCCGTTTCCTGCTGGAAGCGTGCGGCAAGAACATCCTCGTGGATTACGGCATGGAACAGGGCTTCGACGTATTTAAAAACACCCCGCTGCCCCTGCCCGCTTCGGCGGTGGACTGCGTTTTCCTCACCCACGCGCATATCGATCACAGCGGCTGGCTGCCCCTGCTTGTCAAACAGGGGTTCCGCGGCCGCATTTTTACAACCGAAGCCACCGCCGATTTATGCGCTATCATGCTCATGGACTCCGCCCATATTCAGGAGATGGAAGCGGAGTGGAAGGCGCGTAAGTCCCTGCGCAAGGGCGAGCCGCCGGAAGAGCCGGTGTACGACACCCGGGACGCGGCGGAAACCGTAAAGCTGTTCACCCCCGTGAAATATCAGGAAACAACGGAAGTGTACGGCGGGATCTCCATCCGCATGATCGACGTGGGGCACATGCTCGGCTCCGCGTCCATCGAGGTTACCGTCACCGAGGACGAAAAGACCCGGGTTCTCGTCTTTTCCGGCGATATCGGCAACAAAAACCAGCCGCTTCTGCGCGACCCGCGTTATTTCACCCGCGCGGATTTCGTGGTGATGGAAAGCACCTACGGCGACCGTACCCACGGCCCCGTGCCCGATATTGCCGCGGCGCTCGCGGAGGTTTTACAAACCACGTTCGCCCGCGGCGGAAACGTGGTGATCCCGAGCTTTGCCGTGGGGCGCACGCAGGAGCTTTTGTACTTCCTGCGCCAGATCAAGCAGGATCGGCGCATCGCCGCTTTCCCGGATTTCCCCGTGTATGTGGACAGCCCCCTCGCCATCGAGGCAACGCAGGCGTTCAAGGAACACATGTACGAATATATGGACCGCGATACCGTTGCGCTGCTGAAGCAGGGCATCAACCCTTTGAGCTTCGACGGCTTGAAAATCGCGCTGACTGCCGACGATTCCAAGCGGATCAACGAGGATCAAACCCCTAAGGTGATCATTTCCGCCAGCGGCATGTGCGACGCGGGCCGCGTTCGCCATCACCTGAAACATAACCTCTGGCGGCCGGAGTGCACGGTGCTGTTCGTCGGCTATCAAAGCGTCGGCACGCTGGGGCGCATTTTGCAGGACGGGGCAAGCGAAGTCAAGCTGTTCGGCGAAACCATTTCCGTCAAGGCCGAGATCCGCAAGTTAAACGGCGTCAGCGGCCATGCGGATAACGCCGGACTGATGGAGTGGATCGGCGCGTATACGGACAAACCCCGGCACGTGTTCGTGGTGCACGGCGAGGATCAGGTGACCGAGCTGTTCGCCGGGCGGCTGCGGGACGAGCGCGGCCTGCAGGCTACCGCGCCGTATAACGGCGAAAGCTGGGATCTGATGCAGGAGGTCATACTTGCGGAAGGCAACCGGCAGAAGATCGAACGGCAGCCGCAGCAGGAAATGCAGCCCGCGCCGCGGCAGGAAGGCAACCGGCAGAGGATCCGGCGGGAGCCGCGGGAACCGGAGAGGCAAGCAGGCCGCAGACCCATAACGCATATGCCGGACGCCGCCGCGTACGAGCGTCTCCTGGAAGCGGGCGAGCGGATGGCGGCCTTGATCGGCGGCATGCGGGGGAGCGCGAAAAAGAACCAGAACAAGCTTGCGGACGCGCTGTCCGCGCTGTATCATCGATTCTCAAAATGATCATACGGGAGGAACCGCACATGACAAGAGACAGAGCAAAGCAGCTGGCGGCCGCGCTGGTTGGGCAGATGACGCTGGATGAAAAAGCATCGCAGCTGACCTACAAGGCCGCTGCCGTGCCGCGGCTTGGCATACCCGCTTACAACTGGTGGAACGAAGCGCTGCACGGCGTTGCCCGCGCGGGCACGGCCACGGTGTTCCCGCAGGCGATCGGGGCCGCCGCCGCGTTTGACGACACCCTGATCCATACCGTCGCCCAAACCATCTCCACCGAAGCGCGCGCCAAGTACAACATGCAGTCCGCGCTAGGCGACCGCGATATTTACAAAGGGCTTTCCATGTGGTCGCCCAACATCAACATTTTCCGCGACCCCCGCTGGGGCAGAGGCCAGGAAACCTACGGCGAGGATCCCTTTCTCACGGCCAGGCTGGGCGTCGCGTTCGTCAAAGGCCTGCAGGGCGACGGCGAAACCATGAAGGTGGCCGCCTGCGCCAAGCATTATGCCGTACACTCCGGCCCCGAAGCCATCCGCCACAGCTTTGATGCGATCGCAAGCCCCAAGGATATGCGGGAAACCTATCTGTCCGCCTTTGAGGCGCTGGTCAGGGAAGCGGGCGTGGAAAGCGTCATGGGCGCGTACAACCGCGTCAACGGCGAACCCGCCTGTGGCAGCAAGGTGCTTTTGAAGGATATCCTGCGCGACGAGTGGGGCTTCCAGGGTCATGTCGTCAGCGACTGCTGGGCGTTGCTGGATTTCCATCTGCATCACATGGTTACCGCAACCGCAACGCAGAGCGCGGCGCTTGCCATGCAATACGGGTGCGACCTGAACTGCGGCGTGGTCTACCTGCAGGTGCTGGCCGCCATGCAGGAGGGCCTGATCACCGAAGCGCAGATCACCGCGGCCTGCGAACGGCTGATGACCACGCGCTTTATGCTGGGAATATTGGGTGACGAAGGCTCCTCCTACGATACGATCTCCTACGACCAGTGCGATACCGACGCGGCCGACGCGCTTTCGCGCACGGTGGCCGAAAAGTGCATGGTGCTCTTGCATAACGACGGCATCCTGCCGCTTTCCCTGGAGAAGCTGGCAAGCGTCGGGGTGATCGGCCCCAACGCCAACAGCATCAATTGCCTGGAAGGCAACTACGCGGGCACGTCGTCGCGCTACGTCACCTATCTGGAAGGCATCCGCAGCGCCTGCGAGGGCAAGGCGCGCGTGTATTACGCGCAGGGCAGCCACCTGTACAAGAGCGGCATCAGCAACCTTGCGCTTCCCGACGACCGCATTGCCGAAGCCGTGGCCGTGGCGAAGCGCTGCGACGTGAGCATTCTCTGCCTTGGGCTGGACGCGACCCTGGAAGGCGAAGAGGGCGACACCAGCAACGAATACTCCTCCGGCGACAAGAAGGATCTCACCCTGCCGCAGGGCCAGCTGAATCTTCTCAACGCCGTGCTCGCCACGGGCAAACCCGTCGTCGTGGTGCTGTCCTCGGGCAGCGCATTGGCGGTGACGGGCGGCAACGCCCTGCTGCAGGCCTGGTATCCCGGGCAGGCGGGCGGCACGGCGCTGGCTAACCTCCTGTTCGGCAAGGTGTCGCCCAGCGGAAGGCTACCGGTGACCTTCTACAAGAGCGTTTCTGATCTGCCCGCGTTCGAAGACTATTCCACGCAAAACCGCACCTACCGCTACTTCACGGGCGAACCGCTGTATCCGTTCGGCTTCGGGCTGAGCTACGCCGGGTTCGCCTACTCCGGCGCGGGCTATGCGAACGGCAAGGTTACCGTGACCGTGCAAAACACAAGCGAATTCGATGCCGACGAAGTGGTGCAGGTCTACGTAAAGGATCACACGTCTC
>CAYRPW010000240.1:0-4163 GCA_964426145.1 uncultured Oscillospiraceae bacterium | reverse complement strand
AGGTTCTGGGGTACCGTCCGTCATTATAGCAGAATCTGCCGCGTTTGACAATCGGATGCCGCGCGGGCGCGTTCCTGCGCGCTTCGCCCGGGAAATTGACTTTGCCGCCCGGTTTCCTTATAATGATTTTATCGTTCCCCGCGCTTTGGGTTCCGGCCGCTTCCGGGCGGCGGAAACGGCGCGCACACGGCCTGCGGGCGCACCCGAAATCAGCCGCAGCGCTTGATTTTCCGCGAAAACGGGACTATGATAGGCTGTAAGGCAGACGTTGAATAAAAGCCGCTTGTTTGGGAGGCCTGAGAAACGATGAAGAGGATACCGGCGTTCATTCTCACCGTGCTGGTTGCGGTATGCATCGCCACGGCGGCGTATGCCTACACGACGATGTACGTATATACCGCCAACGGAAACCCCTTGAACCTGCGCGACGCGCCCAGCATCATCGGAAACGTGATGACCCAGATCCCAAACGGCGCGGCCGTGCGCGTAAACGACGTGCTGGATGAAACGTGGGATTCCGTTACGTATGGAAGCTACACGGGCTACGCCATGTCCCGCTATCTGGTATACGGCACGCCGGTATGCACCCCGGCGCCCCAGCCCACCGCAACGCCGACCGTGACGCCCACCATTACCGGCTTTCCCAACGATATCTTCTTCGGCTTTCAGGACGTATATTACAAAGCGCTGGTGCGGCCAAGCAACCCGGCCGGTTATGTGAACATGCGCTGGGCGCCCTCCCTGCTTTCGGATACGCACGCCCGCTATTATGCCAACGCCATTTTGACCGTGATGAGCCAGAACTCCCTGTGGTGCCAGGTGCTCGACGAAGACGGCCACGTGATGGGCTATATCATGCGGCAATTTCTGTATCCGTATTACGGGGACAGCTGATTTTTACAGGTACCGGCTGCTTTAGGCCCGGAAAGGAAGGAAACGTATGAAGAAAATCACCGCGTTGCTTATGCTGCTGGTATCGCTGTGTACCCTCTCGGCCGCGGCGGCGCAAAGCCTTGAAATTTTCCGCGAGGATAGCCTGTTCTACATCGAGATCACCCTGCCCGAAGGCGCGCGGGCCGAAACCGCCGTGGCGGAAGACACGCTCTCCCGGACCAACGTCGAGTTCATCACCGCGGGCAAGCCTTCCGTGGTCATCACCGCGACGCCGGACGAAACCTACGTCGGCCAGAGCCTGGCGGATTTGACCCGCGAGCAGGTCGAGCTGATCATCAGCGGGGTTACCGTGGAGATGGCCAAACCCGCCGTGGATATCCGCAAAACCGCAGACGGATACGAATACATCGTCTGCAACGAGGGCACCGAAGCGAACGACACCTGCGACACCGTGATGCTCGTCAACGGATATTTCATTATGGTGCACGTATTCTACCCCGATTACAGCGAACTGACCCCGGCGGACATGGAAATCGGCCCGTCCATCGTGGAAACCTTCCGGTTTGTGGGCAATACCAACTCCTGACGCGCGCCAGGCCGCAATTTCAACCGGCGTTTGAAAGGTTTTGCTTGCATCGGCAGGCGACTGTGTGATACAATGCCCGTTGTGAATATAAACGGGCGGTCCGCTGCCGGGGCAAACGACCCGCGGCATGAACGTCTATGAGGGAAAGGAGGCACATGCAATGAGCGATATCATTCGTTCCATTGAGAAAGCTCAGCTTCGCAGTGATCGTCCCGAGTTTAACATCGGCGACACCGTACGCGTATGGGTGAAGGTGGTTGAAGGCGACCGCGAACGCCTGCAGGCGTTCGAAGGCACCGTGATGGCAAAACGCAACGGCAGCGTCCGCGAGACGTTTACCGTGCGCCGCGTCAGCTACGGCATCGGCGTTGAGCGTACGTTCCCGTTGCATTCGCCGCGCGTAGACCGCATTGAGGTTATCCGGCGCGGCAAGGTGCGCAGAGCCAAGCTTTACTATCTGCGCGGCTTGCAGGGCAAAGCGGCGAAAATCAAGGAAACCGGCCGTTCGTAATGCAATCCATAAAGCGCCCGCAAGGGCGTTTTTTTCATGTCCTTCTTTCCCCGTTCCCGTTTGGCCGCCGCATGCCCGGCTGCGGGTCAACCGTGCCGCCGTCACGAGGTTGTGCTCCCGCGCTATCATTCTTCCCCGTTTTGTGGTATAATCAAAGTTAAGAAACGCAAGCCCCCGGCGCCGGTTTCATTCCGGCGATACGGTTTGAAAGGCTTTACGGCGCTTAAGGGTTGCGCCTGCGGAAAACGAACGCGGAGGTACCGGTATGTTTACGCCGCGCCTGAAGAACGATCAGACCGATTTGCTGATGAAAGCGCTGCTTACGCTGAAATCGCCGGAAGAGGCGCATCGTTTTTGCGAAGACGTGATGACCATCAAGGAGCTGGACAGCATCGCCCAGCGTTTGGAAGTCGCCGTGATGCTCAGCCGCAAGGCCACGTACCAGGAAATTGCGTCCAAAACGGGCGCAAGCACCGCCACCATCAGCCGTGTGAACCGCTGCCTGCATTACGGCGCCGATGGATATACCTTTGTGCTTGCACAGCTGGACAAAGAAATTTAGAGGTTCATCATGAATTTGGATATGCTAAACCCCCAGCAGCGCAAAGCCGCTGAGACGCTCTATGGGCCTGTGCTGATCCTGGCGGGGGCGGGCAGCGGCAAAACGCGCGCGCTGACCTACCGTGTGGCCAATTTGATCTCCACGGGCATCGAGCCGTGGCGCATCCTTGCGATTACCTTTACCAACAAGGCCGCGCGGGAGATGCGGGAGCGCATCGTGCAGCTGACGGGCGACAAGGCCGAAGACGTTTGGGTCAGCACCTTCCACGCCATGTGCGCTAAAATACTGCGCCGCGATATCGAAAAACTCGGCTATACGCGTTCCTTTTCCATTTACGATGACGACGACCAGAAAAACGTGTTGAAGAACGCGCTGAAAACCCTGGATATCGACGAGAAGGCCTTCACCCTGCGCGAACTCAAGGCTAAGATCGCCGACGCGAAAAACAACCTGCTCACGCCGGACGAATGGTTTGCCCAGTCGGCGCGGGATTTCAGAAGCCAGCAGATTCACGACGTTTTCATCGAATACGAAAAGCGCCTGCGCGCCGCAAACGCGCTGGATTTTGACGACCTCCTGATGAAGACGCTGGAGCTGTTCGCCGATCATCCCCCCGTGCTGCAAAGCTATCAGCAGCGCTTTTCCCACGTGCTGGTGGACGAGTACCAGGATACCAACATGGCCCAGTACCAGCTGGTGAAGCTGTTGACCCAGAAAAGCCGCAACCTTTGCGTGGTCGGCGACGACGACCAATCCATCTACTCCTGGCGCGGCGCGGACGTGCGCAACATTCTGGAGTTCGAGCAGGATTACCCGGAAGCAACCGTCATCAAGCTGGAGCAGAACTACCGCAGCACCTCCAACATTCTGGACGCGGCCAACCAGGTGATCCGCAACAACAAGGAGCGCAAAATCAAAACGCTCTGGACGGACGCGCCCGCGGGCGAACTGATCAGCCTCTTCTGCGCGGGCGACGAGCGCGAGGAAGCCGCCTGGATCTGCGACCGCATCCAGCAGCTGCAGCTCTCCGGCGAGAAGTACGACGACATCGCCGTGCTGTACCGCACCAACGCGCAAAGCCGCGTGATTGAGGAAATGCTCATGCGCGCGGGAATCCCCTACCGGGTGTACGGCGGCCTGCGCTTCTATGACCGCAAGGAAATCAAAGACGTCATCGCCTACCTGCGCTGCGTGGTCAACCCCGCGGACGATATCAGCCTGCGCCGGATCATCAACCAGCCCAAGCGCTCCATCGGCGAAAGCACCATTCAGGAGCTGCTCACCTTCGCCGCCCAGCAGGATATCCCGCTGTATTCCGCTTTGATGGACGTGCCCGAAACCCTGTCCGCGCGGCCGCGCAAGTGCGTGCGGGAGTTCGGCGAGCTGCTGAGCGATCTGGTCGCCATGCGCGAAACCACCGGCCTGCTGGAATTCGTATCCCTGCTGATCGAAAAAACCGGGCTGCGCGCGCAATACGAGAACGATCTTTCCGACGAGGCCAAATCGCGCCTCGAAAACATGGACGAGTTCCTGGGCGCGGTCAAGGAATACGAGCTGGCGGCGGACGACCCGACTTTGCCCAAGGCGGCGGCAGCGACGAAATCCTGGAA
>CAYRPW010000239.1:1786-4164 GCA_964426145.1 uncultured Oscillospiraceae bacterium | reverse complement strand
CGGTGGGGCGAAAACGAATACACGATGGTTTGCTCAGAAACATCGGCTGAAGCCCAGATCAACGGTAAGATCATCTGGAAGGGTCAACCCGGGCGGCGCATCAATACGAATACGCAGGGCGATATTTTAGGGGAAATATCGCTTCTGTAAGATGGATGGAGGATCAGCATGCATATCGAGAACGGGAAAGCCAGAGAAATGAAAATCGCCTATATCGGGGGCGGTTCCAGGGGTTGGGCATGGGGGCTGATGTCGGACCTGGCCAAGGAAGACAGTTTATCGGGCAAAGTGTATCTGTATGATATCGACAATCAGGCAGCCGTAAAAAACGCCGTAATCGGCAATCGGCTTCGCGGCCGCGCTGACGTGAAGGGGGACTTTGCGTACGTTGCCTGTGAAACGCGCCGGGAAGCGCTGGAAAGCGCCGATATCGTCGTCATTTCCATTCTTCCGGGCACGTTTGACGAAATGGAAAGCGACGTACACGCGCCCGAGCGCTACGGCGTATACCAGCCGGTTGGCGATACCACCGGGCCCGGCGGTTTGGTGCGCGCATTGCGGACCGGACCGATGTTTCAGGTGATTGCGGAGGATATTCGCTCGTTCTGCCCGGACGCGTTTGTCATCAACTACACAAACCCCATGGCGATGTGCATCCGCGTATTGTACGATACGTTCCCGGGAATCAAAGCCGTCGGCTGCTGCCACGAGGTTTTTCATACGCAGTCGCTGCTATGCAAAGCGCTGGTGGAACTGGAGGGCATTGAAAACGTAACGCGGCAGCAGCTGGAAACCACCGTGGCGGGCGTCAATCATTTTACGTTCATCACCAGGGCGAGTTACCGCAACATCGATCTATTCCCTGTATATCGGGCCTTCAGCGACAAGTATGCCCAGAACGGGTATACGGAAGGCGGCGACGATAACTGGATGAACCGCTATTTTGACAGCGCGCAGATGGTGAAATTCGACCTCTTCCGCCGGACCGGGCTGATTGCCGCCGCGGGCGACCGGCATTTGGCGGAGTTCAACCCTGGGTCCCGCTATCTGGCGTCGCCGGAGAAAGCGCTTGCGTATAAGTTCACGCTTACGCCTGTATCCTGGAGAAAAAAGAATTTGCAAACGCTTTTGGAAAAATCGGCACGGCTGTATAGCGGTGAAGAAACCTTTGCGCTCAGCCCTACGGGCGAAGAAGGTGTGCTGATGATGAAGGCATTCGCCGGATTGCAGAAACTTGTCACCAACGTCAACCTTCCCAATGTGGGCCAGATTGCCAACCTGCCGTACGGAGCGGTTGTGGAAACCAACGCGGTGTTTTCCGATCATACGGTGACGCCGCTGATGAGCGGCACGCTGGAAGGCGCAGCCCACGCGCTGACCATGCCCGCCGTGACCGCGCAGGGCGATATTCTGCATGCGATCAAGCGCCGCAACGCATCACTCGCCTTCCGCGCCTTTGCGGCCGATCCGCTTTTGTACGGCCTGGCGCTTACGGATATCCGTTCGCTTTATCATACGATGCTTCAGAACACGAAGGCGTATCTGGACGGCTGGAACCTTGAACTGTAAGCTGTCGGATGAACCGGTCCGATAGCGGGGTTCGCTGCCGGATCTTTCTTGCTATGCCGTTGTGATATGTAAAAATACAATCGGAATGCAGGATATCCTGCGATACAGGCCATTGAAGGTTGACAATAACTTGTCAACTTTCTATAATATATGTTTGTTGGTATATTCCGTTTGTTGGTGTCAATCGGCGCCGCAGATGGTGTTCAATACAAAACATGATTTGGGAGGGACCCTCGATGTCGATTAAGATGACCGTCGACGGCAATACCGGTGTAAGCCACGTTGCATATGCGTTCAGCGAAGTGGCTGCAATCTACCCGATCACGCCGTCCTCATCCATGGCTGAAGTTGTGGATGCCTGGGCTGCGCAAGGGATGAAGAACCTGTTCGGGCAAACGGTACAGGTTCAGGAAATGCAAAGTGAAGCCGGTGCCGCGGGCGCAGTGCATGGAAGCCTGGCCGCCGGAGCATGTACGACAACCTTCACCGCCAGCCAGGGACTTTTGCTGATGATTCCCAATATGTACAAAATCAGCGGCGAACTTCTTCCCTGCGTATTCCATGTCAGCGCCCGCGCGCTGGCTGCCCATGCGCTGAGCATCTTCGGCGATCATGCCGACGTCATGGCTTGCCGCCAGACCGGGTTTGCCATGCTTGCTAGCAACGGCGTTCAGGAAGCCATGGATATGGCGATCATCGCACATCTTGCGACGCTGGAAACCAGCGTCCCCTTCCTGCACTTTTTCGACGGTTTCCGCACATCCAGCGAAGTGCAGAAGATTGACGCCGTGGAGTACAAGGACCTTATG
>CAYRPW010000239.1:986-1776 GCA_964426145.1 uncultured Oscillospiraceae bacterium | reverse complement strand
GTTTTCCCTGTATCTACAAGATCGTCGATAATAAGGCATCCTTCCCCGTCACCTGAAATTTCCTTGAGTATTGAGATTTCACCCTGGGTCCGGATAGTGTAGCTTGAAACACAGACCGTATCCACAAGCCTGATGCTCAGTTCCCGTGCAATAATCGCAGCCGGAATCAGCCCTCCCCTCGCAATCCCCACGATCCTCTTCCACCAGGCCGGTACGGCGCAAAACCCGGATATCTACTTCCAGAACCGCGAAGCCGCCAACAAGTATTATGATGCCGCCCCCGCAATCATTGAGGGCGTGATGGCGAAGGTATCCAAACTCGTCGGGCGCGAATACAAGCCGTATCAGTACGTCGGCGCACCGGATGCGGATAAGGTGATCATCGCGATGGGTTCCAGCTGCGAAACCATAGAAGAGACCATCAACTACCTGAACAAACAGGGAGAAAAGCTCGGCCTGGTGAAGGTCCGTATGTACCGGCCCTTCTGCGCGGACCGGCTGCTGCGCGAGATTCCCAAGACCGTAAAGAAAATTGCCGTTCTCGACCGTACCAAGGAACCCGGCGCACTGGGCGAGCCGCTGTATACCGACGTTACCTCCGCGATGCTTGAAAAGGGCGTTACGGACATCAAGGTGGTCGGCGGCCGCTACGGCCTTGGCAGCAAGGAGTTCACGCCCACGATGGTGAAAGCCGTGTATGATAACCTCGGTGGCGAAATGAAGAACCATTTCACCGTCGGTATCGAAGACGACGTAACCGGCACCAGCCTCAAACTCGGCGAACAGCTCA
>CAYRPW010000239.1:0-976 GCA_964426145.1 uncultured Oscillospiraceae bacterium | reverse complement strand
TACGGGCTGGGTTCGGACGGCACCGTGGGCGCGAACAAGAACTCCATCAAGATCATCGGCTACCATACCGATATGTATGCGCAGGGCTATTTCGCGTATGACTCCAAGAAATCCGGCGGCATCACCGTAAGCCATCTGCGTTTCGGCAAAAAGCCGATCCAGAGCACGTACCTCATCGACGCCGCGGACTTCGTTGCCTGCCATAACCCCAGCTATGTCACCCGTTACGACATGATCACCAGCCTGAAAAAGGGCGGGACTTTCCTGCTGAACAGCCAGTGGTCGGCGGAAGATATGGAAACGCAGCTCCCCGTCGCCATGAAGCGGATGCTCGCCAGGAAAAAGGCGCGCTTCTTCAACATCAACGCCACCGAGCTTGCCCTGAAAGCCGGCATGGGCAACCGCATCAACACCACCATGCAGGCTGCGTTCTTCAAACTGGCCGATATCATTCCCTACGAGCAGGCCGACCAGTACATGAAAAATTACGCTAAAAAAACATACGGCAATAAAGGCGACGCGATCGTCAAGAAGAACTACGACGCGATTGACAACGCCATTTCCGGGCTGGTTGAGATCAAGGTGCCGGCCGAATGGGCGGATACCGTGACCGGCGCGCCCTGCGCCGCCGTGGAGACCACCCCGTATTACGAGAAGGTGATCGAGCCCATCCTCGTGCAGGAAGGCGATAATCTGCCCGTAAGCGCGTTCAACCCCGACGGCTTTGTGCCCACCGGTACCACCAAGTTTGAAAAACGCGGGATTGCCGTCAACGTGCCCGAATGGAAGATCGAAAGCTGCATCCAGTGCGGAACCTGCTCGCTGGTTTGCCCGCATGCCTGTATCCGTTCCATCTATCTGGACGAGGAACACAAGGCGAAAGCACCCGATGCGTTCGAAACCAAAAACGCAAGCGGCAAAGAGTTCGCTGGGATGCAGTTCCGCATTCAGGTAAGCCCGCTAGACTGCACCGGCT
>CAYRPW010000238.1:0-4173 GCA_964426145.1 uncultured Oscillospiraceae bacterium | reverse complement strand
TCGATCGCAAGCGGAGACGTAAGCCTTCGGATCGGATATTCGCTGCTGGGTTATCATCTCACCGCCCCGTACTTCTCGCTTGCCGTATCCAGCGAGGCGGGCAGCAACGTGACCACATCCATTGACACGACCAACGAAGAAATCGTGCTCAATATCTCCTCCGCGATCGCGGTGGGCACCGTGTTTACCGTCACCGGCACCACCACCGCCAACGACGCGGGCGGCAACCCCAAGACTGCCGTGCTGACGGTGACGATCACCAACACCGCCCCCACGCTCACGGCCATCGAGCTGGTGCCCGCGCAAACGGCGCTGCGGCACGACGAGACCGCCAACATCAACGCGACGCTGCGTTACTCCGACGGCACCTACATCGAAAACGTAGCCCTGACCACCAAGTATACGCTGGCCATCACCACCGGCTCGAGCTACGGCTCCTTAAGCGGCAAGCTGCTGGTTCCCAACGCCGCCGCGCTGGTCGGGGTTGCCAATCAGACGCTGGTGATCACCGGCACATCCGTGGACAACCCGGCGCTGACCGATACCTGCGAAGTGCTGCTGAACGGGCGCAACGTGCCCGGAGCGCCGGTGCTGACCGCCGCGACGCCCGCATACCAAAGCGTAGCGCTGACCTGGACCGCTCCCACCAATGACGGCGGGGACGACCTGACCGGTTACAAGGCCTACTACAGCCTGACCGAGGGCGGCACCAAGAACCTGTTAAGCGACGCTATTCTGGCAAGCGCGACCACCTATACCGCCACGGGATTGATCAACGGCACGACGTATTACTTCTGGCTGACCGCCGATAACGCACAGGGCGACGGCGCATACAGCAACACCCTGACCGCCACGCCCAACCCCACCGCGCCGACCGCGCCGCAGACCCTTGCGGCTCCCGCGGCCGATATCCACGACGGCGAAGTAAAGCTGACGTGGACAGCCCCCTCCGATACCGGCGGTTCCGGCGTGACGATCAGCCATTACCGCGTGTATATTGACGACGGAACCAACCCCACCTACGAATACGACGCGGCCGGCCGCTCCACCGATCTCTACAAGGTCGTCACCGGCCTGACCAACGGGCAGACCTACAACTTCCTGGTGCTGGCCGTCAACAGCGCAAGCCTTTTGGGTCCCACGGCCTCGGTAAGCGCGAACTCCGTGGGCGTGCCCGACGCCCCCACCGTAAGCTATCACGCCCATGGAGACGGCTCGGTGACCATCCAGTGGGTACCCGGCACAAGCAACGCGGGCCATGCAATCACCAGCTATGAGGTGTATTACAAAGTCGCGGGCACGGACGATTCCACGGCGGTACACACCACGGTATCCGGCGCGACGGAGAAAACCGTTTCCAGCCTCACCAACGGCACCGAGTACCAATTGTGGGTGACCGCCTACAACGGCTATTACAACAGTGTCGCAAGCAACCGCGTCAACGAAACGCCCGCCGCACCGTAACGGCATCGCAGCACGCATACCAAGGCCCCCGGTTTTCACCGGGGGCCTTTCTTGTAAAACAGCTTTGCGCGGATGAATTTCGCAATTCCTGCCGTTGACGATTCGCGGATCCTGTGGTATATTTTGATAGCGAACATACATTCTCATTGCATAAGGAGATCGCCGTGAACCGATTTGTATTGAAATCCCCCTATCAGGCCAACGGCGATCAGCCCGCAGCCATTGCAAGCCTTGCCGAGGGCATTCAAAACGGGCTGCGCGACCAGGTGCTGCTGGGGGTTACGGGCAGCGGGAAAACGTTTACCATGGCGTCGGTCATCGAGCGCGTGCAAAAGCCGACGCTGGTGATCGCCCACAACAAAACCCTGGCAGCCCAGCTGTGCAGCGAGTTCCGCGCGTTCTTCCCCGACAGCGCCGTGGAATACTTCGTCAGCTATTACGATTATTATCAGCCGGAAGCCTATATCCCTTCCACCGATACCTACATCGACAAGGATTCTTCCATCAATGAGGAAATCGACCGTCTGCGCCACTCCGCAACCGCCGCCGTACGCGAACGCAGAGACGTGATTATCGTCGCCAGCGTGTCCGCCATCTACTCCATGGGCGACCCGGAGGAGTATACCAGCATGACCGTCAGCCTGCGGCCCGGCCTTACCGTAAGCCGTGACGCGCTGATTGAGAAACTGGTGGGCATCCAGTATGTGCGAAACGATCTGGATTTTACGCGCGGCAGTTTCCGCGTGCGCGGCGACGTGCTGGAGATCATCCCCGCCAACGAACGCGAACACGCGATCCGCATCGAGTTTTTCGGCGACGAGATCGAGCGCATCCGCGAGGTGGAAGTGGTGACGGGAAACGTGCTTTCCACGCTGGAGCACGCGTTGGTTTTCCCCGCCACGCACTATGCCATGGACCGGGAACGGATGAACCAGCAGCTAACGCAAATTGAGCGCGACATGGAAACGCGCGTGCAGGAACTCAAGGACGATGGGCAGCCGCTGTATGCCCTGCGGCTCCGCCAGCGCACCCAGTACGATATCGAAATGATCCGTCAGATTGGCAGCTGTACGGGGATTGAGAACTACAGCCGCTATTTTGACGGACGCAAACCCGGCGATCCGCCGTTTTGCCTGCTCAATTACTTCCCTTCCGATTATCTGATGATCATCGACGAGAGCCACGTCACCGTGCCGCAGATCCGCGGCATGTTCAACGGCGACCGGGCGCGCAAGAAAGCGCTGGTGGATTACGGTTTCCGCCTGCCTTCGGCGTACGACAACCGCCCGCTTGTTTTCGATGAGTTCCGCAGTCTGCAAAAGCAGACCCTCTACGTAAGCGCAACGCCCGCGGCATACGAGTTGTCCATCGCGGAAAATATCGTAGAACAGATCATCCGCCCCACGGGGCTATTGGACCCGCTGGTGCTGCTGCGCAAAGCCACCGGCCAGGTAGACGATCTGATCGGCGAGATCCGCAAAACCGTGGAGCGCGGGGAGCGCGTGCTGGTAACGACGCTGACCAAGCGCATGGCCGAGAGCTTGACCGATTACCTGCACAACCTGGATATCCGCGTGCGCTACCTGCACTCCGACATCCAGACGATGGAACGGTCCGAGCTGATCCGCGATTTGCGGCTGGGCGAATTTGACGTGCTTGTGGGCATCAACCTGCTGCGCGAAGGGCTGGACATGCCGGAGGTCAGCCTCGTTGCCATTCTGGACGCGGACAAGGAAGGGTTCCTGCGCAGCGAAACCTCGCTGGTGCAGACCATCGGGCGCGCCGCGCGCAACCTGAACGGGCGCGTGATTCTCTACGGCGATCAGCTGACCGACAGCATGATGCGCGCCATCAACGAAACCAACCGCCGCCGCACCTTGCAGGAGGCCTATAACACGATGCACGGCATCACGCCGCAGAGCGTGCAATCCACCGTGCAGGCGCTGATCCGCATCACCAACGCGTTCTCCGTGAACGCCGATGCGGAGATCACCCCGGAGGAACGCGAGCAGCTTCTCCAAAGCCTGGAAGACCAGATGCTTTCCGCCGCCAAGGATTTGGACTTCGAGAAGGCTGCCAAGCTCCGCGACGAGCTGTTCAGCCTGAAAGGCAATCCTAAGGCAGCGCAAAAACCCCAGTCGCGCAGGCGCAGGCCCAAGCGCGCACTGCGGTAAGATAGAAAAATAAAACCGCCTTGAGAAGGCGGTTTTTTACTGAAACGACAGGGTTTACACAATTTTTACTGTGAATCTATACCAATAGTCATGTTTCGTGATATGATATATTGTGACAGCCAATCGTTCAAAACATCGCTACGTCCGTTGCAAGCGTTTGCGCACGGTGATTCGAAAACACATCCCCAATCATGGAAGGAGTCGATTTTGTATGAAGAAATTGCTTTCTCTTGCCTTTCATATCGCCCTTGTATGCACGGTTTCCGTCCTTGCGCTTGCTCCCGGCACGGCGGCGGCCGTTACCGCAGCCGGTGATTTTATCTATCGCCTCAATGCAGACGGCGACGCCATTCTCTCCGGCTACGCGGGCCAGGATGCGGTAATCAGCATTCCGGCATTGCTGGACGGGCACAGCGTGGTTGATATCGGGGACGAAGCGTTTTTTGAATGCGACTTTCTGCAATCCGTAACCATTCCAGCCGGAGTTCAAACGATCGGGTTTGGGGCGTTTGAGAATTGCGACTCCCTCACGTCC
>CAYRPW010000237.1:0-4181 GCA_964426145.1 uncultured Oscillospiraceae bacterium | reverse complement strand
CGTTAACGCCAGTTCGCCGTTCCATTTCCTTACGTCCATTTTCGACTTGGTCAGGGGTATTTCCACATCCTCCCAGGTTGCCAAGTCTCCCTTCACGTGAAAGGCCTCAACGTCTGGCAGATAGTTGTCAATGTTATAGACCCCTGCGGGCGTTGTCGTTTCCGTGATAGCGGCGTAGAACGCAACCGTATCGTTGATCTCGTAGCAGCCTCCCTCAACGGGTTTGGTCACCATCGTAAGCTCCAGCGCATAGGCGGCCTTCAGCGTATCCAGAATGGAGACGACCGAGACCGGAATGACGATTTCCGCGGCAAGCGGCTCGCCTTCCGAATCGACGGCGGTAATGCGCAGCATCGTGGTTCCGCCGCTGCCGGTAGTTTCCAGCATCGCGGTCAGCGCCTGGTTGTCCGTATCCTTCAAGGCGAGCAGCTTGGGATCGTCCAGGGTAAGGCGCATCGTCAGCGGATCGCCGTCTTCATCGGTTACGTAAGCGTATACGTTGAGCGCATAGGTGTCCGCCTCGTCAAGGCTCTGCCGGGCGGGATCGTCAATCTCCAGCACGATTTGAGAGGGAACGGCTGCCGCGTTCACGACCGGCGCCCGGTTTTGGACCGACAGGGGAACACGGGGCGCATCCTTGATCAGGCCGTCGCCCTCCGCGTGGAACAAAAGCTCGTACTCCCCGCTTTCGCTGATGCCGAAGTCCATCAGCGTAACCGTTTTTTCAAAGCGGTCCCGCCTTGGCTCCAGCACGACGGACGGGGTGCTGTCTGTAATTTCTTCGCCCTTTTTCACCAGATACGCGGTCGCCTGGATCCCCTCCGAATAGAGATGGCTATCCGCGGACGCCGTTCCATCCTCCATAAATTGCGCGGAGAGAATAAGCTGGCTGTTTTTATACGCGGTTGTCGTGCCGACGCTCTGCACGCTTCCCTGCAGATCCAGGTTATAGCTGTAGAGCACGTTGATCTTGATGGTTTCCAGGGCGGCGGGCTCCGCGTTGAACGCGAGTTTCCAGACGCCGATATCGTCCGGCTTCACGATTTTATACAACTTAAACAAGATATCGCCCTTTTTGTTTTTCCCGATGTTGATGGGGCTCACGCCGTGCGCAAGGCTGCCGGCGGGGTTGTAAAGCAGCACGTCGTCTACGCCTTCCAGAGACATGAGGATGTTCACTTCCAGCACGGACAGGTTGGGGATGTTAATATCCATCAGATAGCTGCCGTCGCCCTGCGCCACGGGTTGTGCGTTCACCAGCGTGGAGCCGATCTGCGCGGCGAATATCTGGCTGAAAATCTCCGGCAGTTCGGAGGGGTTGACCAGCGCGTCCAGCGGCTGCGTACCGGTATCCGTTGCCATTTTGGTGAAGGTTGCGATCGCTGCCTCGTCAATCTCGGTGTTTTCCTTGTTTTTTAACAGCACCGGATAAATTTTATACCCTTTGGCGGCCGCGTCGCGAACCGCGGCTTCCAGGTTTGCCTTATCGTCCGGATGATTTTCACCGTCCGCAAGCACCAATATGATCGGCTGGTTGTCGCCGCGCGTCGCGGCGCCGTTATCCAGCAGTTTAACGGCCGTCTGCATCGCTTTTCCCAGATACGTATTGCCGGACGTCTTGGACGGATCGCGTTCCCCCAATTGCGCCGTCAGATATTCCCGGTTGTACTTGCCCGTGACATTCTCGCTGCCGTCCGCATTCCACAGTGCGATGGATACGGGCATATCGACCGCATTCCTGCCGATTGCCTGCGTTTCCGGATACCCGGCAAAATAGACGATCGCCGCGCGGGAATTCTCGGTTTCACACAGGTTGAGCATCGCGGCGGCGGCATGGTAACGGTAGCCCTTGGGATCAGAATAGGGGATCTGATCGTACATCGAAGAGCTGTTGTCCAGAACGATGACCACATCGACAGCGGCGGAATTCGCCGCGGACGCGCTGACGCATAGGCTGGACACGAGAATGAGTACGCAGGCGAGAAGAACCACTGCCTTCGCTTTCCGGCTGCAAGTAAACATTGTTTACGCTCCTTTGGTTCATGAGAATGTCGTTTGATGAGAACGGTTCTTGTACCTGACGAATACAGATCGGCGACGAGTACAGACCATGGTATCATTTTCCATATCAGTAACCCAAAGTGTGAAATGGGATTAGAAAGATGATTCACCGGTCGTATACATGAATCATACGTATTATCAATTTACAAGATTTACGAAGGTTCGTCAAGCAAATCCTCTGTTCTTTTTCCGCACTTTAAGAAGGATTCCCGTATAAGAATTTTCTTCTTGGACCAAGGGTTGCAAAAGGAATCCGGCGAGGCTTCTGCGCTGCCGGACAATGTATACTGACGCAAGGGAATCGGTGTGCGGCAAACGGCGCGCCGCGGCATAGCGCGGCGCGCAAGCATGCCATTCATCGCGCACTGCGGGTGGACAACGGACCGATAAACGGGCCGGTGCGCAAACGATGCAGGGGCAGAAAAAACCCGCCGTTATTACAGCGGGTTTTTGGTGGGTGCTTGCTGTAGCGTTCAGATCATGTTGGAATTCTGCAGGAACTTTCGCAGGAGAAGCGCGGCTTCGGCGTTGGTCAGAAACAGATCGGGAGAAATACCGGCGGTCATATCCTCCAAAACCACACCGGCCTGTACGCATGCGGCAACGCCTTCACGGTCGATTGGAGGTATCTCCGCCGCGTCCGCATACCTGGAAAGCAGCGCGTTAACGGCATCGGCCGTCAGCGAAGGCGCAAGGCCGGTGATGCGCATGGCCGTGGCAAAGATCGTCATCGCCTGTGTGCGGGTCAGGGTATCGCCCGGGTTGAATGCGGTTCCGTCCGGGATCAGGTCATAGCCCACTGCCGATTGCAGATAGCCGTAGGTTTCGTCCGCAGTAGTGACATCCGTAAACCCGAAAGTGCCCATGCCTGCGTCCAGGCCAAGCGCTTGCACGAGGGCGGAAACAAAATCCGCTTTCGTGATGCCGCTGTCGGGCATATAAAGGCCATTTGCCATACCGCTGACCACGGTTCTGGCCGCCATATCGTCAACCGCTTCTTTGACGAGGGCCTCCGTTACATCATCAAATTCCACAGGGTTCCAGATCAGTGCGTTCGAGCCGGTTGTCAGCCTGTGGATCACCGCGTAATCCCTGCCGTCGATCCGCTGAATTTCCGTAGGCAGGTGATGCGTGGTTCCATCCGCCATAAGCGCGACGGCCGTGGAGATCTTGCTTGCCTGCACGCCGTCGGGAATGGCAAGTGCAAGCTGAACATAGCTGCCGAAGCGATCGATAACGACGGTTTTCCCTCCGTAGGTGCAGGCAGCGCTGACGTCCACCGTCTCGCCCATCAGGGTAAACCCGCCGCGCTTCGCCGCGTCCTCCGCCAGCGCTGCCGTATCCTCGTTCGATGTTTCGATCGTGATCTTCAGGCGGATATCCGTAAGCGGAATGTTATTGCCGAATTGGGAGGCAAGGGTTTGAATCTGCAGCGCCTGGGGCGGAATGGTAAGGGCCAGGGTGCCGGTATCCAGCACCAGGGGAGACTGGTTATCCTCCAGCTCCTTCGCCGTTGTGCCGGTAAGCACGATGGACACGATATCCGCGCCGGTATTCACCTTGATCACAACGGGTTCCTTTTTCTCCGTTTGTGCAATGTGATTGCGGGTTTCCTCGTCCGTCAGGTCGTCCGTCGTTTTCTTGCGGCCGTCTACCAGCGTGTTGATGACTTTGCCGAGAGTCTCGGGCTCTTTGCCGCCGGTTTTGCCGGGCGTGGTGACCGGAAGCGCCGTAATATTGGCGGCGGTATATTGATCGCCGATGGCATACTGCCCGGCGTCCGCGCCGGTAAGCGCAAGGCCGCTGACCGTTACCTGTATGCCGTTGCCCGGGCCAGGGCCTGCAAATGCGGCGCCGGCCCCGGAAGCATCCAGGCGAACATCATCACCCGCGAGAACGCCCGTAAGCGTGCCGTAACCGCTGATGGCAGCGCTGGTGCCGCCGTTATATTCCCTGGTATTCACGGTAACGCCGACCGTAACCTCCCGCGGCTTGATGGTAAGGCTGGACGCCAGATAGCTGACGGCATAGTTCGGGTGACCCAAAGTCCCCTGCTGGATTTCGTAATCTCCCACAAGCTCGCCGGGCACGCGCGTCAGGCTGCCGGTCAGGCTGTCGCC
>CAYRPW010000236.1:0-4215 GCA_964426145.1 uncultured Oscillospiraceae bacterium | reverse complement strand
CCAGCCGTGGGCGTCTGCCATCGCCATGAGGGTGTAAGCGCCCTCGTCGAGTTCATAGCCCTTCGTGCCGTTGCCGTTGGCATCGGTCGCATCATACGAGGCAAGGTCCTGAACGTTGACGGTGATCGTAAGGGTCTGGGTTTCGCCGGGCTGGAGAATGTCGGTCTTGCCAAAGGCGACCAGCTTGACATGCGCCTTCTCCACTTCGCCGGGGGTATAGGGAGCCTTGATATAGATTTCAACCGTTTCCTTGCCGGCTACGGAACCGTTGTTGGTCACGTCCACGCTGATATCCAGCGTTTCTACCTGCGCGGCGCCCGCCTCCACAGAGGAGGAGAGAAGCGCGGCATCGACCGTCGCACCGTCAGCGATGGCCAAATCGGCGGCCCGGACCGTCATGTTGCTGTAGCTGAACGTGGTATAGCTCAAGCCGTAACCAAAGGGATACACGACCGCTTTCTCATACCATGCGCTGCCAGCGCCGGCTTCAGCCGCTTCTTTATCGGCTGCTACCGTTTCATAATAACGATAGCCTACGTAGATATCCTCCTCGTAGTCCACCCCGTGGTACGCATCTGCCGTGCCGCCGATGCCCACGGTTGCGCCGTCGGTCTGTACCTGTTCTTCGCCTGCAACCGTGTAAGTAACACCGCTGCCGACTTGCTTGTTCTCAATGGAGTTTTGCCAGATGGGATCCGCAGTGAAATCGGCATACCAGGTATCCACCGTTTTGCCGGACGGGTTGATTTCGCCGCTTAGGATTCTGGCGGCGGCGATGGTGCCGGCCTGCCCGGGACGGCCGATCCAAAGGATGGCGTCAATCGCGTCGTCGTTCTCCAGGTTTGCCATTTCAAAAATTTCTGAAGAGTTGATCAGATAAATGATCTTTTGGAAACCCTGCGCTTTGACATACTCCAGCAAAGCTTCTTCGCTGTCTGTCAGCTGCAGGAAATGCTTGTAAACTTTTCCGTCTTCCTGGACGGTATAGCCTACATGCTCGGCCAGGTCCTTTTCTCCGGCTTCCTCGCCGGTGACGGTGGGCATATCGTTCCCCTCGCCGCCGCCACGGGACAGCACCACGATCGCCACGTCGCCATACAGCCCATACGAGTTTTCAATGCCTTTGTGGAAGTCCAGAACCTCCTGGCCAAAGGTGGTCCCGATCGCTTCATAATACGAACGCAGCGACTTGTTCACTTTGAAGCCTTCGCTCTCCAGCGCGTCGAGAAGCTTCACATCTTTTGCCGTATTCCCTGCCAAAGCATCCTGCCCAACGCCGAATACGCTGATCGATTCAACGCCGCGCAGCGGAAGCGCGTTGTTGTTGTTTTTCAACAGCGTATCGCCTTCCCCGGCAATCTGAACGGCAAGATCAGCTGCTGCTGCCTGCGCTTCTTCCAGCGTGTTGTAATCGGTATAGTATTTACCGTCCGAAGCAACACCGTTGAAAGAGTTCACGCCGGCAAGCGCCGGCATCAAGCCGGCCGTTGACATCATCGCAATGCATAAAATAAGCGCTACGATTGTCTTGAAACCCTTTGTCCGATTTGTCATGTGTTCTTCCTCCTTGATATATTCATATATCCGGCCATTGCCGGATTATACCGACAATTACCTGGCGCTGCCGCCAAGCCGGAACGATAGGAAATCGATCTTGCCGCTTCCCAGATAGGTAAAAAACAACGGTGCTGTTCCGGTCACCCCTGTTGCGATTGAAGAAAACTCCGCCCAACTGCCTGACTGTTCAAGCGCAATCACACAAATCGGCAGACTTGCCGGATCCGTTCGAACGACGAGTTTTCCTGCGCTTCCGCGCACGCTCACCGTGAGCAAGAAGTTTGGGGGAAGCGCAAAATACCGAAACCCGGCGGTGGCGCCGTCCCTCATCCCCCGGATGCATTGCTTGCGGCGGGCATACTGCGTGATGCAGGGATGCATCCGATACCGATGCCTTGCAAGTATACCATACGAGCATTTGACCGCTCCGGTTTTGCTTGTGAGATGACAGGCGATATACGACGGATACGTTCCGTGCCCCGGCAGTGGTTTCCCATACAGGCCCTGGCTGGTCATCTCCACCTGGGGAATGCTTCCGTCGGGCCGAACCTCGATGGGTTCGGCACAGCCCTGTCTTGACTGTTCCGTTTTATTGGTCTGCCGATGGTAAAACACATACCATTGTCCATGGATGTTTTCAACAGACCCGTGGTTGTTGCCCCAGTAATAGGTTGCGTCCTCACGCGAACGCCCGCGATAGCCTATATTCCCGTTGGAGACGATGACCCCTCCGAATGTAAACCCTTCATCCGGCTTCGCGCTGACCGCATAAGCCAGTTCGTGGCTTTGCCGCGTGGAATAGATACAGTAGTACTTGCCGTTGATCTTGCGCATGGAAGACGCTTCATACATCTCATGCCCCGCAAACCCGGTGCCTTCGCTGTTCTTATACCCGGGAATCAGCATTCTTGGTTTACCGATAATCGTCAGCATATCCTTATCGAGGCGCATAACCTGATTCCCGGTGCCGTCCGCATTGCGGATCCCTTTCCAGCGCAGCATCCTTCGCAGGTCCTCGTTTGCCGAATACCCGGAGTACAGATAGATTTGGCCGTCGTCATCGCGAAATACGCCCGGGTCAAAACACAGGATATCGGTATCCGCCCGGCCGTACAGCGTTCCGTCCGCATGCCGCACATAGCCGTAAAAAGCAAAGGGGCCATCGGGTTTCTGGGCGACCGCCACACAAATGCGGTTATCAAAATTAAAGCAATAGTACAGATAATAGCGCCCGTCGCCGCCAGCCGCGCAATCCGGCGCCCACATACAGCGCAAGCCGAGCGGGTTTCCGACGCCGCGGCGGCGATACGCCACCCCGTTGGTGCTCCAGCGACTTAAATCCTCTGCCGGCGCGGACCAAACCACATAGTTGCCAGGGCAATACCGGCAGGAGTTGAATTGATCATGGCTGCCGTAAACATACACGCGGTTTCCAAACACGTGCGGCTCGGCGTCCGGGATATATTCCCCCTCCGGCAAGTATGGGTTAAAAGGCATCCGCATTCATGTACTCCTCGGCATTTGTGAAATATGGTTGATAATATCAACACATCGTATAAAAAGGGCGCTTATTCCTAATCCAATAGAATATTAACCTATTCCAACGAGAGCAGAATGGAAACGGTTTACGCGGTCCAGCCTGCTTTGCCGATACCGGTATGTGAAGAAAACGGGGTTTGCGCCTTCTGATTTCCGCGATTATCCGCGGTCTTTTTCCCATATGTTCCGCGGATTTCCACGGAGAAACGGGAAGTGCCGGATCGCACAGCGCAAGAGGCGACTGCCGGGCGATGAAGGACTTCCTTTTTCACCAATAGCATTTGGGATGATAATCTGGTGAATTACGCGAGGCTGCGTTGGCTGCTTCGTATGTATGGTAAACTGCAATCAACGATTATATTGATCAGAAATAAGGAGCATTCCTATGAAGAAGATAGATTTTTGCGATCATTGGTGTTTCGGTCACCTGGACTCAAAAGAGCTCCGGCGGATCACGCTGCCGCATGATGCCATGCTGTCGGAGAGAAGAACCGCAGAAAGCCCGGGCGGGTCGAATATCGCCTGGTTTGAGGGAATGGACTATCAGTACGAAAAGGTGTTTGAGAGCACGGAAGAACTGCTAACAAATACCGTCATTCTCGAATTCGAAGGCATCTATCAAAAAGCTGAAGTGTTTCTCAATGGCGAACAGGCAGCCTACTGGCCATACGGTTACAGCAATTTCTATGCCGATATCACCGGAAAAATCAAACCCGGCGCCAATACGCTGCGGGTTATCGCAAGGAATTCCAAGCAGCCCAACAGCCGATGGTACTCAGGGTCCGGTATCTATCGGCCGGTATCTTTATATATTCTTCCGGAAAACCATATCCGGCTGAACGGAATCAAAGTAAAGACGCTGGATTTCGCTGCCCGCGAGATGCTGATCTCCGTCAGCACGAATGTGCCCGGGAAAGCGGAGATCGAAATTCTTGACCAGGACACGGTCATTGCCGCCGGGGAATACGAGCCCTCCGGCAAAGCCGGGTTTCATATCAAGCTGCCCGGAGCACAGCTTTGGTCGCCGGAAACACCGAAGCTGTATCGCTGCCGCGTGAAGTTTTTTGATGACGAACAAACCGTGCGCTTCGGAATACGAACCATCGAATGCGATGCGCA
>CAYRPW010000235.1:283-4220 GCA_964426145.1 uncultured Oscillospiraceae bacterium | reverse complement strand
GGCCGTTTTCGCTCAGCTCATACAGCAGCCGCGCTTCCGCCAGCGAATAGCCCGAGCCCAGCACATGGCGGTTTAAAAGGTCCAAAACGACGGTGTAATAGCGGTTGAACTCCCGGATGTTTCCGATGATTTCCGTGCGGCTTCCCATGCGGCGTACCTGCCTTACTGCTTGTTAGTGGACGTCGTCCACTATCAAGCAGTATATGAAATATAGTGTACTTTGTCAACGTTATATTTGCATTGCGAAACGAATTTTACAGCGCATATGAAAAAGAGCAGCCTTGCGGCTGCTCTCCAAAATTTGCGTTTGATTACTCGGCGGTGACGGTTTCGGCTTCTTCCGCCTGGATTTCTTCCACGGAGCGGACGATGCCGGTGTACTGGATATCGGCGGCGTTATGCCACGCGTCCAGAACCTCGTTATTCTTCGTTTCCAGCAGCGTTGTGCGGATCTGCTCCTTCAGCTCGTCCGTCAGCACCACGGGGCCGGCGGGAACATCGGCAACGTACTTGACGATATGAACGCCGTAATCGCTGATGAAGGGTTCGCTGATATCGCCGATCGCATCCACGGAGAATGCCGCGGCAACGAATTCCGGCACATAGCCGTATGACGCGAGGGATACCTCATAGCCGTTGGGATACGAGCCGCTGACCATACCGGGGTCGGTGCCGTATTCCGTAAGCAGATCCTCAAACGACACGCCCTGCGCAAGCTTTGCGTTGATCTCGTCGATCGTCGTCTGCACGGATGCGAGGATCGCGGCCTTGGCGGCGTCGATCTCTTCGGCGGTCACCGGAGCCTGGGTCGGTTCCGGGGTCACGGCGGCGGCATCAGGTGCCGCGGTCGCATCGGCTGCAACCGTGGCTTCCGGCGCGGCGGTTGCCGCGGCCTCTTCTTCCGTATCCATCTGCTCTTCATAGCGTGCCAGCAGATCGGTATAGGTGGCCAGCAGGGTTTCATCCACGGTCAACAGGATGTGCTGTATGTAGCGGTAACCCTGCGGATGATACCAGGGCGTCTGATCGGCGTAGCCGTACTGCACCATCATGATCTGGGTTTCATAGGCGTCCACGTCGTTTTCATAGGTGGCCTGGTCGGCGGCAACGGTTTCGTTGTAATAAGCCGTCACCTCGTCGTCAGTCACGACGACGTCCTTGCAAAGCTCGGCTTTCACGCGCTCGAACACTTCGTTTTCAAGATAGCTTTCGCGCAGGGTTTCCTTGGTGTACCCCAACTGGCCGTAGTACGTTTCGGCTTCGGCATAGGCGGCGGCTTTTTCGTCCTCGGTGGCGGCGGTAACGTCCTCCAGGTTGCTGGACACGTAGTTATCCAGCGCGTACTGCCATTCGCTGTCGGACGTGGCGTTGAGCGCGTCCAGCTCTTCCTGGGTAAACTGATCCACGCCCATTTCCGCGGCGGACATCTGGATCAGCTTCAGGGTGATCGCCTGCTCCATGGACACGGCATAGTACAGCTCCAGGCTGTCCTCGCCCGGTTCGCCGTAATAGCTGACGATGCTCTTGTAGCTCTCCAGCACGTCTGCGCCGGTCACCGGCTGGCCGTTTACGTTGGCTACCACGTCTTCCAGCGCCAGCTGGAATTCGGTGGCGGCGACTGCATCGGTTACCTCGCCGGCAGCGTCGGAGGTATCGATGGTCTGCAGCGCGGGGGTTTCCTCCTGCTGGGTTGCGCGGATAATGAAGAAGGCCGCGACCGCCAGAATAATCAGCGCCGTTATGACGATGATCACTATCTGAACCGGTTTCAGTTTATTTTGCCCCTTTTGGTTTTCACTCATCCTGTTTAAGATCCTTTCTGTATGTTACGCATCCTAATTTATGCATATGCCTCTCGTTATTATTGCACATGTACCCGCCGTTCGCAAGGGTTTTGTACCTGCCGCGCAGAATGTTGCAAATGAGACGAAACCTATCTTTCAACCGCACAGCGGAGGGTTTTCATGCGTGTTCTGATCCAAAAAAGCGAGCGGCGCCTGACCCTGGTAAACGGCGGCGAAACCGTGCTTTGCGCACGTATCGGGCTTGGGCGCGTACCGGCGGGCAAAAAAGCGCTGGCAGGCGACGGAAGGACCCCCGAGGGCACGTACCGCATCTGCCTGGTAAAAGCCGTGGGCAAATACGGCCGCAGCCTGGGGATCAATTACCCGAACGCATCCGACGCGCGCGCAGCGCTTGCGCAAGGGTGCATCGGCGAAGCGGAGGCTGCGGCGATCCTGCAGGCCGAAGCCGAGGGCCGCAGGCCGCCCTGGGGCACGGCGCTAGGCGGCGAGATTTATATACACGAAGGCGGCGCGCATGCGGATTGGACTGAGGGCTGCATCGCGCTGGACGCGCAGGATATGGATGCGCTGTTTCCCTATCATCCGCTGATTACGGAGGTAGAAATACGCCCGTAAGGAAGCGGCCCGGACACGGATGTTTTCGGTTTTCCCTTGTGTAACCCGCCCGCTTAGTGATACACTAAACCATAATACACCCTCTCACGGCGCTGCGGCCGCAGGCGGGAAACCCAAGGCGAAAGCTGAACGAGGTGACACCCACGTGATCACAAAAGGCATTATTCTGGCGGGCGGCAAAGGCACGCGCCTGTACCCCATCACCAAAGCGATATCCAAACAGCTGCTTCCCATCTACGATAAGCCGCTGATTTATTACCCGCTGTCCGTGCTGCTGCTGACGGGGATCCGCGAGATTCTGATCATCTCCACGCCGGAGGATACGCCGCTGTACGAAAAGCTGCTGGGCAGCGGCGAGCAGATCGGTGTGCGGTTTACCTATAAGGTGCAGGAAAGCCCGCGCGGGCTTGCGGACGCGTTTTTGCTGGGCGAAACGTTTATCGGCGGCGACAGCGTTTGCCTGATTCTGGGCGACAACATGTTCTACGGCAAAGACCTGACCCTGACAGTGAACAACGCGAGGGAGCATAACCGCGGGGCCACGGTGTTCGGCTACCCCGTGCGCGATCCGCGCCAGTTCGGCGTGGTGGAGTTTGACAAAGATAACCGCGTGATTTCTATCGAAGAGAAACCCGAAAACCCGAAGTCCATCTACGCCGTGCCGGGCCTGTATTTCTACGACAACCGCGTGGTGGAGATCGCAAAGCATATCCGGCCGTCCGCCCGGGGCGAGCTGGAAATCACCGCCGTCAACAACGAATACCTGGCGCAGGGAAGGCTGGACGTGCAGCTGTTCGGCCGCGGCCTGGCGTGGCTGGATACCGGCTCGCCGGAGGGTTTGCTCAAAGCCGCGGAATTTGTGGAAGCGGTGCAAAGCCGCCAGCGCTACCACGTATCCTGCATCGAAGAAATCGCCTGGCGGCGCGGGTTTATTACCACCCAGCAGCTCCAGGCCCTGGGTATGGAGTATAAGATGACCGATTACGGCCAGTATCTGCTGGAACTGGTGCGGGAAGAAAGCCTCTGAACCCCGCGGCAGGCACAGGGAAGCGGAAAGGGCGAGTGGCATGGCAAGTATCCTGATCACGGGCGTAGCCGGGTTGCTGGGTTCCAATCTCGCATACCTTCTTCGGCACCGGCACACCATCTGCGGCGTGGACCGCAACGACGTACATATCGCCGGCACGCACACCGTGAAAGATTCGGTCCTAAACGTCGCGCTGCTGTCTGCGATGATCGACCGGTATCGCGTGGACACGCTTATTCACTGCGCCGCCATCGTGAATGTGGACGCCTGCGAAATCCACCCCGATTACGCCGAGATCGTCAACGTGATCATGACGGAGAACATCGCCTGGCTTTGCCAGGAGAAGCATGTGAAGATGATCTACATCTCCTCCGACGCCGTATATTCCGGCGAAAAGGAAGGGCTCAACCGTGAGGACGATATCCCCGCGCCCATCAGCATTTACGGCAAAACCAAGCTGGCCGCCGAAGAAGTGGTCTTAAAGCACCCC
>CAYRPW010000235.1:0-273 GCA_964426145.1 uncultured Oscillospiraceae bacterium | reverse complement strand
CTGGCGCTGCGTACCAATATGTACGGCTTCAACTACCGCGAAAAGATGAGCTTCGGCGAATGGCTGTTAAAATCGCTCGCGGAGGCGGCGGAGCTGAACATGTTTTTCGACATCCTCTTCTCCCCGCTGCTCGTAAACCATCTGGTGGACGTGATCGAAAAGTGCATCGAAAAGGACCTGACCGGCTTGTACAACGCCGGGTGCACGGGGGCGATTTCCAAGTACGATCTGGGCGTTGCGTTTTCCAAAACCTTCAATCTGCCAAACGACATC
>CAYRPW010000234.1:0-4220 GCA_964426145.1 uncultured Oscillospiraceae bacterium | reverse complement strand
AAACTTAGCAGTTAAGCGAGCTGTCCTGCCGACAGGTCGTCGGCAAACTGGCGGACGGCGGTATGCTCTACCAGGGCGACATCTGCGTGCAGGCCGTGCAGGCCGCGCTCTATCAGCTGGGCCTGTACACCGATAAGATGGACGGCATCTGCGGCGACAAAACGTCGCTGGCCATCCAGAAATTCCGCAAAACGCTCAGCGGCGTTACGGAGACCCCCGCCCTTGTTGGCCCCACCGTGAGCGCGGAGCTCTTCAGCCAAGCCCTGGCCGCGCTGCAGGCCAAGCTGACCGCGGCATCGGGCACCGATACGGGAGACGGCACCGTGCCGTCCGCCGGGACCTTCGGCACGGTCAACACCGTGAAAAAAGGCTCCTGGGCCGAGATCGACGGCGGCGCTACCTCGCTGTTCCCCAAAGGCTCCGTGGTAACCGTCATGTCCGTAGCCACCAAACAGGTATTCCGCCTGTACCGCTGGTCGGGCGCAAACCACGCCGACTGCGTACCCTATGACACCAGCGACACCGCCACCCTGTGCTCCATCCTGGGCGTTACCTACAACTCCGCAAGCCCCAGCTCCAGCGAGCTTTCCCTGGTGAAAGGCGACGGTGACGAGGACTGGCCGGATTATACCTGGCCTAAGTTCCGCTGGGCCGGTTCGACGCTGATTTCCGACAGCGACGGGAAAATCCCCGTTTGGATCAACATCAACGGCACCGTATACTGCGCCAGCATCTACGTGATCCCGCACGGCTTCACCGGCACGAGCAGCTTCTCGCTATCCAAGCTCAGCGGCAAGCTGTACTACGAGCGCAACAACATGTACGGCATGCTGTGCGTGCACTTCTACGGCAGCACCACGCATTCCTCCGGCACGGTGAACGCGGACCACATGGCCAACATCAACTACGCGTATAACAACGCGGCCGCGTACTTCGGCGCCAGCAAGGTGAAGTAACCCGAAAATCGAATAGCAGTCAAAACCGCGCCGGAAAACCGGCGCGGTTTTTTTGCGTACTCCGGATTGCCAACCGCGCCCGTATCGCTTGCAGATGCCCTTACGTATTTGCGCAGCGCTTCCGTGCTCTATGTTAAATTTCCGGTTTTCTGCCGGAGCCTCTTGACGGCGGAGCTTTCCTCGGCTATACTCATATCGAAATATCTAAATATTTCAATGTTACTGGAAATACGCACGCCGCCACGCTTTTACCCCGGCCGGACGCAAAAAAAAGGAGCAGTTTACATGAAACCATCCGCTAAACCCGACATCGGCTTTTTTGAGAAGTATCTGTCGCTCTGGGTTTTGCTCTGTATGGCCGCCGGTGTGCTGATCGGCAACTACCTGCCGCAGATCCCCTCGTTTCTGTCGAAGTTTGAGTATTCCAACGTGTCCATCCCCATCGCCGTCCTGATCTGGCTGATGATTTACCCCATGATGCTGAAGGTGGATTTCCAAAGCATCCGAAACGTGGGCAAAAACCCCAAGGGGCTGTTCGTCACCTGGGGGGTGAACTGGCTGATCAAACCGTTCACGATGTTTGGAATCGCCTGGGTTTTCTTCTTTGTGATTTTCAAGGCATGGATCCCCGAATCGCTGGCGCGGGACTATCTGGCCGGCGCGGTGCTGCTGGGCGCGGCGCCCTGTACCGCGATGGTCTTCGTGTGGAGCCATCTCACCAAGGGCGATCCCGCCTATACGGTGGTTCAGGTAGCCACCAACGATCTGATCATCCTGATTGCTTTCACGCCAATCGTAGCGCTGCTGCTGGGCATCGGCGGCATCACGATCCCCTGGGGCACGCTGCTTTTATCCATCGGCCTGTTCGTGGTGATCCCGCTGGCGGGAGGCATGCTGACGCGGCGGGCCGTCATCCGCCGCAAAGGGCAGGAGTATCTGGAGAAAACCGTGATCCCGAAGTTTTCGGGTATCACGATCATCGGACTGCTGCTCACGCTGATCCTCATTTTCTCGTACCAGGGCAGCGTCATTATCCATAACCCGCTGCACATCCTGCTGATCGCCGTGCCCCTCGTCCTGCAAACGTTTTTGATTTTCTTCACGGCCTACCTTTCCTCCAAAGCGCTGCGGCTGCCGCATTGCATCGCCGCACCGGCCGGGATGATCGGCGCGAGCAACTTTTTCGAGCTTTCGGTGGCCGTGAGCATTTCGCTGTTCGGCGCGTCCTCCCCCGCCACGCTTGCGACCATCGTAGGCGTGCTGGTGGAAGTGCCCGTGATGCTCTGGCTGGTGAAGATCGCCAACCGGACGAAGCACTGGTTTGCCAGCTGATCGCAAAGGAGAACACGGGACAATGGCGATGAAAGAAAGTATGCGCGGCGTCATCCGCGGCCATTACGCAAAGGTGGCGCGGGGGAATACGGGCGGCTGCTGCGCAGGCGGCTGCGGGTGCGGCGCGGCGGTTTCCGCCGCGCAGACGGCGGAGACACTTGGGTATGCGTCACAGGATTTAGCCGCCGTTCCCGCCGATGCCAACATGGGTTTAGGCTGCGGAAACCCGGTGGCGATCGCCGCCCTGCGGGAAGGGGAAACCGTGCTGGATCTGGGCTGCGGAGGCGGGCTGGACTGCTTTCTGGCAAGCCGCAAGGTGAAAGAACACGGGTATGTGATCGGCGTGGATATGACGCCGGAGATGATCCGCCTGGCCCGCAGCAACGCGAAAACCAACGGGCTTCGTAACCTTGACTTCCGTCTGGGTGAAATCGAACATCTGCCCGTTGCCGACGAAACCGTGGACGTGATCCTGTCCAACTGCGTGGTGAACCTATCCGTTGACAAAGGGCAGGTATACAGGGAGGCGTTCCGGGTGCTGAAGCCCGGCGGCAGGCTTTGCATTTCCGACGTGGTGGCGTTGAAACCGCTGCCGGAAACGATGACATCCGACGAACGGCTGCTGTCCGGCTGCATCGCGGGCGCGGAACTTGCGGACACGATCCGCGCCATGCTTACGGACGCCGGGTTTGTAAACGTCGTGATCCGGCCCAAAGAAGAGAGCCGCGCCATGATCCGCTCCTGGGGTTTTTCCGGAAACCCGGAGGATTATGTGGCGTCCTGCGATATTTTTGCCGATAAGCCCGACGCGCGGAAAACAAGCACAGGAGGATGAACCCATGAAACGCAAGGTTGCCTTTATCTGCGTGCACAATTCCTGCCGGAGCCAGATTGCGGAAGCGCTGGGAAAACGGCTGGCCGCCGACCGGTTTGAGAGTTATTCCGCGGGCACGGAAGTGAAAGACCGTATCAACCCCGACGCCGTGCGCCTGATGAAGGCGCGCTACGGCATCGACATGGAACTGACCCAGAAGCCGAAACTCCTTTCGGATATTCCGCCCGTGGATATTGTGATAACCATGGGCTGCAACGTGCGCTGCCCCTACCTGCCGTGCAGGCACCGGGAAGACTGGGGGCTTAAAGACCCCACCGGGCAGGGCGACGAGGCGTTTTTCCGCGTGATGGATACCATTGAGGCAAAGATAAAAGCCCTCGCAGAAACCTGCGAGAGCCTAGCCTGTTGAAAAAGCCACGTCTGCGAGAGCTTTGGATAAACGACCCACTATAATTCAAACCGTTCCAGTACCTTCTTGGCCACGCGGAACCGCGACATGCGGCTGTCCATGGCCTCTTTTTCAAGCACGCGGTGCGCTTCCTCCTCGGTGATGCGCATATGCTCGATCAGCAGGCATTTGGCGCGGTCGATGACTTTCAGTTCCTCGTAGCGGGTTTGCAGCTTCGCGGTCTGCTCCTTATAAATCAGAAGCCGGTTGCGGCAGGCGATGCCCACTTTGAGCGTTTGCTCGAATAAAAGCTGGTTAACCGGCTTGGTGACGATCAATACGCCGGCCTCCGTTGCCGTGTCCGCAATCAGCGCGGCCACCTCGGGCTTAGCGAGCAGCACGACCGCCGCCATGGTATTGCGCGCCAGATCGATGGCGAGTTCCAGGCCGGATTCATCGGCCAGAGGCGCGTTGATGAGCGCGACGGTAAACACGTCGCCGTTCATCCGGCGGCGCGCCTGCGCGCCGCCCGCCGTCACCACAACCTCGCCGACGGAAATGGCGCACAGCCATTCCTTCAGCTTCTCCTGCCCCTTTGCGGCTACCAGCAAATAGCGCTCCTGCGTCAAAGCGAATCTCCTATATGGTCAGAAACATTGAAACTGCTTGTTGAACAGGCTGGTTTTATCCTGGCGATCGAGCAGCATCA
>CAYRPW010000233.1:1719-4225 GCA_964426145.1 uncultured Oscillospiraceae bacterium | reverse complement strand
TGCGCATAACATATTGTGCGCATTCTTTCCCTATGCTATTGTTTGAATGCAAAGAAGTTTACGTTACGCACAGTGCGGAAACGCTGTGTCCAAGATTTGGCGCCGCCGCAGTACAAAACGTCGAAGCCTCGTACCGATCTCCCAAAAAGCGCTTGCATAGAGTTTATATCCCGAAAGGCGGTTATCGTTACGAACATCTCGACGGATAAAGCCCGTTATAACCCGGGCGAAGCGGTTTGGGTTACGCTGGAGCATGCGGAGGGATTCTCCCGCCTGGGCTGCGTTTCTCTGTCCGTTTATACACCGGGCGGCGCCACGCAAGAAATGCTGATTGAAAATAGTGAACTGGACGTACAGGCGCAAAACCTCTGTTTCCGTTGGCAGCCGCCGGCGACGGATTTTACGGGATATCTCCTCCGCGTAACCGCAATCCCGGCAGAGGGCGAAGCGCTGCATGCCGAGATCGCCGTTGACGTGTCCTCCTCGTGGGTGAAGTTTCCGCGTTACGGCTACCTATGGGATTTTACGGAAAACGCGGATGCGGAGGGCAAAATCGCCATGCTGAACCGCTATCATTTGAACGGTTTGGAGTATTACGACTGGCAGTACCGCCATCACATTCCGTTGTCCGCAGATCTTGAAAAATGGCAGGATTGGTCCGGTCGCTGGATCTACGGCGGTGTGCTGAAGCGCTACATCGCGGCCGCGAAGGTGCGCAATATGGTGAACATGGCGTACGATATGATCTACGCAGCGAATATGACGTACGCGGGCGACGGTTCCGGCGTCGATCCCGCCTGGCGGCTGATCAAGGCGGACGGCGGGGACTTTACATGCGAGATGAGCCGGGAACGCGGCGATATCGGCGTTCTGCAGTATTTCAACCCGCTCAACGAGGGCTGGCAGGCGTACTTTTTCCCGAAGATCACGCAGGCGCTGGACGTCCTGGGCTTCGACGGATGGCATGGCGACACCATCGGCGAATACGGGGTAATGACGACGCCGGACGGACAGCCGCTGGGCTTTGATGAATACGGGAACCCGATCCGCCTCGTGAAGGACTGTTACACCCTTTTCCTCAACAAGGCCAAGGCCGCGCTGGGCGCGCGGTATCTGACGTTCAACCCCGTCGGGGCGCAGGGGATCGAAAAGGTTTCGGTCAGCGCCGTGGATGTGCTGTATTCCGAGTTCTGGCCGTGGGAAAAGAGCCGTTGGGGCGTAGCGTTCGAAAGCTATCATGCGCTGCAGCGGGAAATCTTCGACGCGGCGCGCCTGAGCGGCGGAAAATCGCTGGTACTGGCAACCTACGTCAACTACAGGGCGCCGCAGAGCACCTTCAACGCGGCTGCCGTACGGCTGCTGGACGCGGTAACCTATGCTTCCGGCGGCGCGCGCATCGCGCTTGGCAACGGGGAGCACATGCTGTCCGACGAGTACTTTCCATCCGACGGCAAAAAGACGATGGACGCGGAGCTTCGCCAAAAAACCGTCGCGATGTACGATTTCATCACCGCGTATCAAAACCTCCTGCGCGGAGGGCAGACGCCGGCTGAGCGCACCGTAATCATGGAAAATGTGAAACAATCCGACGACGGCCAGAGCGACTCCGTGTGGACGTTTGCCATGGCGGGCGGGGACAGCGAGGTTTTGCACTGCATCAATCTGACCGGGACGGACAACCGGTGGCGGGATGAGGAACAGACGAAAGCGAAACCGCGGTTTCTGCAGAACATCCGCGTTCGCTATTATACGGACTTCGTATTCGGCGAATTGCTCTTCGCCTCGCCGGACGGCGAAAGCCTTGCGCCGCGGCCGCTGGCGTATACAATCGGTCAGGACGTGCAAGGACGCTACGCGGCGTTTAGCCTTCCGTCCCTTCAATACTGGACGATGATATTTATGCGTTGAAAACGCGTAAACATATTGGAAAGGGGAATTACTCATGAAAACGAAACGACTCATCAGCTTCCTGGTTGCGCTCCTCATGACCGTTTCCATCGGCACGGCGTTGGCTGAAGACACGACAATCGTGTTCTGGCACACGTACGGCGACGCCGAAACGCCGATCCTGCTGGACCAGATCATTCCGATGTTTGAAGCGGCACACCCGGGCATCAAGGTGGAAGCCGTCCGTCAGGACGGCGGACAGTTTAACCAGATGCTGGTAGCGGCCTTTGGCACCGGCATGGTCCCGGATGTCGCCCGTGTGGACATCATGCAAACCGCGGCGTACGCAAGCCTTGGCGGCCTCGTTGCGCTGGATGACATGGCAGGCTTTGCCGCGCTCAAGGACGCCGTGCTGGAGGGGCCGCTTTCCACCAACCTGTATAACGGCAGCTACTACGGCCTCCCGCTCAACACCAACTGCAAAGCGGCTGTCATGAACATGAACGCAATGGCCGAGCTTGGTTTCACCGAGCCGCCCAAAACCATGGAAGAGTTCATCGCCGCGAGCCTGGAAAAGAAACCCGGCGAATACACGCTTAACGTTTCGGGTGTTGGCGAC
>CAYRPW010000233.1:1258-1709 GCA_964426145.1 uncultured Oscillospiraceae bacterium | reverse complement strand
GTGCTGACGGACGAAAGCTTTACCAAAGCCAGCGGTTACCTGGACAGCGCCCAGAGCGTTGCCGCCGTTGAAAAGCTCAAGGAAATCCACGATGCCGGCGTGCTCACCATCCGCGACGTGGACGGAACCCCCGACGCCTGGGACGGTATCCACAACGAATACGCGATGTTCTTCGAAGGCCCCTGGGCGCCCTTTAACGCGGAAGAGAATATCGTTCCGGCGTTGATCCCCACGTATAACGGCCAAAGCGCAACGGTCGTCGGCGGCGAAAACATCGTATTGTTCTCCGCGAGCACCAAACAGGAAGCCGCCTGGGAATTCGCGCAGTTCATGATGACGGAAGAAGTGCAGCTGATCCTGCTCCAGGTCGGCGTCATCCCCACGCTCAAATCCTGCGTTGACTCCGACCAGGTGAAGGCCGATCCCAAGTGGAGCATCTACATGCAGCAGC
>CAYRPW010000233.1:0-1248 GCA_964426145.1 uncultured Oscillospiraceae bacterium | reverse complement strand
CCAGAGCCGTATCCCCACGCCGCAGGCGACGACCGTAAACCAGTACTGGAGCGACGCCATGAACCTGATTTTCCTGGAAGGCGCGGACGTGCAGGAGACCCTGACGGAAGCCGCGGCGCTGATCGACGCAGAACTGGCAAACTGACCTGACCATACCCTCAACCACAACGGCTGCCTGCGGTTCTTGCCGCAGGCAGCCATAACGATTGTTACGGGGGAGAATGCTGATGGACACCTTGAAAAATCCGGAGGCTTTATTGCGCAATACGCGGGGCATCGAGCGAAGAAAACGGCTTCGGAACCTGGGCCCGGCGTCGCTTTTTGTGCTTCCTGGGCTTTTGCTAGCCGCGGCCTTTGTCATCTATCCGATGCTGTTCAACATCCGCATCAGCTTTTCGGAGTATGACATCGTACAGCGCACGATCACCTGGACGGGGCTTGATAATCTCAACGCGTTACTGGGCGATTCGCAGAGCAGGCTTCTGGTGGCGATCCGCAATAATTACCTCTATGCGCTGGTCACCACGCCGTTCATTCTCCTGTTCGGCGTGCTGTTTGCGGTGATGATCAACAATCTGCGGCACGCGCGCATATTGTTCCGCACGTTCTTTTATCTGCCGGTCATTACCAGCTGGGTCATCGTCGGCATGGTGTTTACCTATATGTTCAATTCCAGCGAACGCGGGCTGGTCAATTACCTGCTGGTGGACTTCCTGCACGTGCAGGACAGCTATGTGCCATGGCTCAGGCGCACCTGGACGGCGAACAGCGTCATTTGGCTGATGGGCATCTGGAAAAACGTAGGCTGGTCCATGATCATTTATCTGGCGGGGCTGCAAAGCATCTCGCCGCAGCTGTATGAAGCGGCCGACATCGAAGGCGCCGGTTCCGCCGCGAAGCTTTGGTATATCACGATCCCGCTTTTAAAGAACACAACCTATTACGTCATGGTCAACATGCTGATCGGCTCTTTCAACGTATTTCTGCAGGTTTTGCTGCTCACCAACGGCGATCCGCGCGGCACGACGTCCGTACTGCAGTTCCTGTTGTACGACAAGGCGTTCAACAAGTTCGTCTTCGGGCAAGGCGCGGCCGTAGGCCTGATCACGGCGGCGCTTATACTCCTCACAACCACCACGGTCAACCGGATCTTCAAGACGGGAGGCGGGCGCACATGAGGGTTCTTTCCATTGCCAAACGAAGCCTGTTTTGGCTGATGCTCCTGCTGCTGGCCGGCTTGTTTGTGAT
>CAYRPW010000232.1:0-4273 GCA_964426145.1 uncultured Oscillospiraceae bacterium | reverse complement strand
TGCCGATTGACGAATGCGCGCCGCTGGCCCGCGTGATCTCTCAAACGGGGCAAATCGGACGAAAACCCCTGCGAACCGCAAAAAAACCGCCCGTCGGCCGCCGGGCGGTTTACTTGAACCCGCTGATCATTTCTTCGTCAGAAACCCGCTCTTTTCCCACAGGGCAACCCAATCCTTCAGGCGGGCAAACAGATCCTGGTTGCAGGCTGTTTTGGACATCATGTCGATCAGCTGCACCAGCGCTTCGCGGTTGGTGGCGGAGCCAAGCACCGTACGCACGGCTTTCAGGCTCTCGATCGCCTGCGGATCCAGGAGCATATCCTCGCGCTTGGTGCCGGATTTGCGCATATCGATTACGGGGAACATGGGCTCGTTCTCTTCGGGCGTATCCAGCCATAGCGTCATGTTCGCCGTACCCTTGAACTCTTCAAAGATAATATCGTCCACGCGGGAACCCGTGTTGACCAGGATGGTGGCGATCACCGTCAGGCTGCCGCCTTCGCGCGTGTTGCGTGCCGCGCCGAAAAAGCGTTTGGGTTTGACCAGCGCAGTCGGGGTGACGGTGTTGGTCATGGTGCGGCTGCCCTGGGTGACCGCCGCCTGATAGGCCCGGGTGAGTTTAGTGAGGCTGTCCAGCAGCACGATCACGTTTTTGCCCTGCTCTACCAGGCGCTGCGCGCGCTCCAGCATCGTTTCGGCCACGCGGGTCTGGGCGTCGGGAGCCTCGTCGAACGTGGTGGCGAAAACGTCCGCGATGCCGGTCAGCGCATCCTTGACTTCGGTTACGGCTTCGGGGCGTTCATCGATCAAAAGCATCATCAGCTGCGCATCCGAGTCGTTTTGTTTAACGGCTTTGCAGATTTCCTGCATCATGATGGTTTTGCCGCTTTCCGGCGGCGCAACGATCATGGAGCGCTGCCCAAACCCGATGGGCGCGATGAGATCGGTCACGCGCATCGGCCAATTGGTTGCGGAATCGCAGCCCTCCAGCCGGATACGGCGGTTGGGGTAGATCGCCGTCAGCTCGTCAAACAGCAGCCGTTCCTTATCCGCGCCGTAGGGCTTGCCGTTGATCGCGTCCACGTACATCAGCGCGGCGAATTTATCGATATCGCGGCCGGGCCGCACCTTGCCTTCCACAAAATCGCCCGTGCGCAGATCATACCGCCGGATGGTGGCTACCGACACATAATAATCCTTGCGGCCCGGCAGCAGCGACGGCGAGCGAAGAAAGCCGAAGCCGTCGGGGAGAATTTCAAGAATTCCCTCGCCCGGCACGCCTTCGGGCGCCTGGAGAGCGTCCGGAATCTCGCCGTTTTCAAGGCTTTCCATAATTTTCGGGTCGCGTACGGGCTTATACAGCGCATCGTTGTAAAACACTTCGGCCGTTTTGGCATGCTGCCCGGCATGCGGCGCGCTTGCCTGCGGATAGGTTGGGCGGTGGTATTCCATGCGCGGCTGGCCGCGGTATTCCTGCTTGTTATATTCCCGGGGCGCAGCGGCCCGGTACCCCAGCTTGTAACCGTCGATGGTTTTCTGCGGCAGAGGCGCCTGCTCCGGCTGGCGGCTGCCAAAAACCGTATCGCGGTCGGGCGAGGCCATCGGCGCGACATAGTTTGTACGCGGCCCGAACCGGGATGGGCTGGCGCCCGGAAGCTCCCGCTGCGGCACGGTTTTGAGCACCGGGCGGCTGGCAAGGGTTGACCTCGCCTGACGAACCTGCTGATACGCCGTGCGGAATCCGTCGGCGCTCTCCGCCGCGCCCCGCGGGTCTACGGAAGTGACGTCCGCCGAAAGCGGCGCCGCGTGCATCGCCTGGTTGTCGCCGCTCTCCGGCGCGTCCTGCACGCCCATAACGGCGGAGACGCGCTGGATGATCGTCGCCTTGTCCATGCCGGTCATGAGCCGGATATGGTTTTCCTTTGCGAGCTTACGGAGCTGGACAACCGTCATTGCCTGCAAATCGCTTGACAACAAAATGAATTCCTCCTTGTTTTTCCATGCCCGGCGGATCCGAATGGATCCAAAATATAAGGCAGAGGTTTAGAGTTTGAGTGCAATCACCATATCACGGTTAACCGCCTGTTCCACCCAGTGCGAAAAATCGTCAAAGGGCGGCTCCGTCAGGACTTGAAACCCGGCGCTTTGCAGCGCCGCACATACGCTTTCCCGCCGCAGGGTGAAGGTGTTGAACGCCACCGCCGCCGCGCCGCCGCGTTTTAATGCGCTGTGCCAGGCCGGAAATGCGCTTTGCATGAGCTGTGCATGCGTGGACAACTTTTTTCCGGCTTGAGGCGCGTGCTGCACCCCGTAAGGAAGGTCTGCGGCCAGCAGGTGGCAGTTCTCCCCGCCCGTCATCCGATCCGCGAACGCGGTGTCTCCGCAGAACAGGCGCAGGGTTCGCACGTCTGCCGTTTTGCGGTCGCCGCCGTCCGCATATACCCGGTAGCGGATCTCCTGTGCGCTGCGGCCGGCAGGCAGCGTTGCGCAAAAAGTTTCCCGTTCATGCCTGCGGCGGTGATAGAGAAGGTAGCGTTTGAAATACGTATCCGTCTCGTGAACGTCCTTTTCATCCTGCTCGATACCGACGGCGTGATCGCCCTCCTGCAAGGCGCAGAACAGCGCCGTGCCGCGCCCGCATACGGGATCGAGAACCGTGAGCGGATCCTTGTCCTGCGCGAACGCGGAAGCCGCCTTCGCGCAGTGGATCATCGTCAGCGTGAAATCCGCATTGGTTTTCCCCTTGTACTTGAGCACCTGCGCCAGATCCGCGTCCAGAAATGCGGCCTGCGCAAGCGGCAGCGGTTTCAGCCACTCACCCTCCATGAGCGCGGCAAAGGAAACGCCGGCGTTTTTAGAGAGAATGTCCCAGCCGCGCTCGTTCAGCGCATCGGTTTCCACAATGAGAAAAGGCGTTCCGGCGAGTTTTTCCAGCGATACGGCCGCTTTGATTTTCAACGCGTGCAGCAGGCATTGGCATTCAATCCGCGCGAGCTTTTCCATGGAAAGAGCATAGCGTGCATTGGCATGCGGTTTTACTTGAAACGCATAACGCAAGAAGACTCCTCGCTTTGAAGAAATGGATACGATCATATGCATAACCCTGCCTGCACCATATCACGGGCAGGGGGTTTTGTCAATCGGTATATAGAGGGTTAGCCTGCGTAAGCGGCGGTTACGGATGCGCAAATTCGGGTTATTCCAGGGCGAACGAAGCGAGAACCGCATTCATGATCTGATCGAGAACCGCAACATCGCTTTCCCCGGTCGCCATGCAGGTGAAGGTGAGGACGCACAGCAGGTCGTTTTCGAACAGATACAGCGAGGTCACGATGGCGTCCTGGCCGTTGATCACATACTGGCAGCGGACTTTCAGAAACTGTTTATCCCCGACGCCCAGGATGGACCCGCTGTCCACCACGGTCATGTCGCTCATGTTCGCCTGATACGACGTGATGATCTGCGGCGCAAGAACGTCGGTCATCTCCGTGGAACTCGGCGTGCCCGGGTACGCGTAGCAGACGATGTTAAAGTTGTTTCCGCCCTCGTCGATGAATTCCACAAACCCCATATCGCTGCTGTCGCTAAGCATCGATTGCATGGTTTCCAGCGCCGTAGCCGTAAAGCCTTCAATCTCCAGTTCACCGCTGACAAATTGCTCAATCAGCGTGTTGATCGAATCGTTATCGAGCAGCACCCATTCCGACGGGTAGTCTACACGGTATCCGAAGGAAGCGTTCTCGTAAACGCCATACTCCGCCGGAAGTTCCACTTGTGCGGCGGCAAACGCGGCCGGAACCGCCGTCAGGAGGATGCACAGTACCACAAGTATGCTTAGCTTTCTCATCATAATCACTCAATTCTATACGATACTTGGTTTGGGTCCATCTATGTACATTATAAACCGCAAGCCGCTTCTGTCAAGCAACGGCGGAAAATAAACCGCCCCGCAGCGCAGGAAGATACTGGTAATCCCGGTGCGGCGGCACTCCCTACCGCAAGCCGGGAAGCGGTGCAAAAAACCTCCCTTACGATGAAGGGAGGCTCTCACGCATGACCGTGTTCCAAAGCGTTCAGCGCTGAAGAACCGGCATTCCTTAATACTTCCGTTTGCGTGCGGCTTCTGCTTTCTTCTTGCGCTTTACGCTGGGTTTTTCGTAATGTTCGCGTTTACGCGCCTCCGCCAAGACGCCGGAACGGGCACATTGGCGTTTAAACCGCTTCAGAGCGCTTTCCAGGGATTCGTTCTCTCGGATACGTACCTCGGACACTG
>CAYRPW010000231.1:0-4313 GCA_964426145.1 uncultured Oscillospiraceae bacterium | reverse complement strand
CCGAAGCGCAGGCTTACGGCGGCCAGCCCGCGCAGTGGGACGCGGGCGCCCAGACACAGGGCTTCCAGCCCGCACAGTGGGATGCGGGCGCCCAGACACAGGGCTTCCAGCCCATACAGGAGGAAAGGCAGCGGTTTGCGTTCGGCATGGAACCGTCGTTTGGTTCGGTGCAGAACGAACCGGCCTATCCGTATCATGCGGATGCGATTCGAACCTTTGCCCCGCCGCAGCAGGCGCAGGCGGAAATTCCGCCGGAGCCCTATGCGCCGCCCGCGTATACCGCTATGCTTGACGACGCGTTCGGCGAAGAGCTTCCGGCCGACGGGCAGGAGCAAAGCCCGTACTTCCGCCCCTTTTCCGACCGGGGCGGCGAACCGTATGCCGCGGCAAAACCGCGCGGGCTCGGCACGGTTGCCAAAAGAGCGCGCAGCCTGTTCAACCCGGAAGAGGCTTATGAGTCCCTGACGTATCAGGATCTGCAGCCGACCGTCGACGTATCCAAGGCGTTTCACGCCCCCGTGTACCCGGAAAAGAAACCCGAAGGAGATGCGTAGGCGTGAAGCTGGATGCGAAGTATTACGTGCTGGTCGGCCATTTCGGCAGCGGAAAAACAGAACTGGCGCTGGCGCTGGCAAGGGCGCTGCAAAAAACCGGGCAGCCGGGCGTTGCGCTGGCGGATTTGGATATCGTCAACCCCTATTTCCGCAGTTCCGAACGGCAGGCGCTGCTGCAGGCGGAGGGAATCGATGTGATTTCCCCGTCGTTCGCGCATACGGCGGTGGATGTTCCGGCGCTCTCGGCAAACGTGCAGGGTGTGTTCGAATCCGGCCGTTACGGCCATGTGGTGATCGACGTCGGCGGAGACGCCGTCGGGGCTACGGCGCTGGGCCGTTATGCGCCCTACATTCAGAAAATCCGCGAACAGATGCGGGTGCTCTACGTGATTAACACGCTGCGGCCGCTGAGCGCGTCGATTGCGGATATCAGCGCGCTGATATCGCGCATCGAGGCCCGCGGCCGCATACGCCCGGATATGCTGGTGAACAACGCAAACCTGCAGCGCCAGACCACGGCGCAACACCTGATCGACGCGCAGAAACTGCTTACGGAGGCGGGTGAGAAGCTCTCCGTCCCCGTGGGTATGGTGGCCGGATATGCCCGGCTGTTACCCGAATTACCCGCGGATATGCAAAGCCTGTTCTTCCCCATCGAGCCGGTGATGCTTCCCGAGTGGCTGGAGGACGACAGCCAATGATTTCCCTGCCGCGCGCGTTTGTGGAGCGTATGCGCCGCGAACTCGGCGGCGATGCGGACGCATTTCTGGACGCCATGGAACAGCCCCCGGTGCGGGGACTGCGGATGAACCCCGACAAAAAGCCGACCGGGACGCCCGGTATGCCTTTGCCGGAATGCGGCGCCGCCGTACCCTGGGCGGCGCACGGGTTGTATTTGCCGCTAAACAGCCGCGCGGGCGCAAGCCCGCTGCACGCCTGCGGCGCGTATTACCTGCAGGAACCAAGCGCCATGCTGCCCGCCGCTTTGCTGTGCCCCAAACCGGGGGAAACGGTGCTGGATCTGTGCGCGGCGCCGGGCGGAAAAAGCACGCAGCTCGCCGCCATGATGCAGGGCAGCGGCACGCTGGTATGTAACGAACCGGTCACCGCGCGCGCCGAAACCCTCAGCGGCAACCTGGAACGCATGGGCGTAACGAACGCGCTGGCTGTTTCCGCCGATCCCGAAACGCTTGCCCGCAGGTGGCCGCGCCTGTTTAACGCGATCCTGATCGATGCGCCCTGCAGCGGGGAGGGCATGTTCCGCCGCCATCCCGAAGCGAGGCTGGAATGGGAGGAAGGCGTTCCCGCCGCATGCGCCAAGCGCCAGCTGCGAATCCTGGAAAGCGCGAGCCGCATGCTTGCACAGGGCGGGCGGCTGTGTTATTCCACCTGCACGTTCAGCGAAACCGAAAACGAGGGCGTCATCCGCGATTTTCTGTCGCGGCACCCCGAGTTTCAGCCGATAAACTTTCAAATTTCCATCGGAGGCGGCAGAACGCTTGCCTCCGGCGGCGGCTGCGTGCGGCTGTACCCGCACCAGGTGCAAGGCGAGGGGCATTTTGCCGCGCTGCTGGTAAAAACGGGATTGCAGGCAGGGGAAGCGCCGCCCGCGCAACTGCTGCCGCCCGACCGCGTGTTTGCCCCGCCGGACAAGCAAATGCTCGCCGTCTTTGCCGCGCTGTGGGGCGCGCTCAGCACCGCGCAGCCGCCGCAGCCCAACGCGGCGATCGGCAATCTGCTGATCAGCGCGCCTCCCCTCCCCCCGATGGACGGGCTGAAAGCCTTCCGCGCCGGGTTATCGCTTGGACGCGTCAAGGGCAGCGTTTGCATTCCCGACCACGCGCTCTGCCTTGCCGCACCGCCGCCGCTCCTGCGTTCCATCCCGCTGGACGAGGCATCGGCCGCCCGGTACATCGGCGGCGAGGTTCTGCCCGCCGGCCCGGCGGACAAGGGGTTTGCGGCGGTTACCTGCGCGGGGCTGCCGCTGGGCTTTGTGAAATGCAGCGACGGGCAGATGAAAAACCATTATCCCAAGGGACTGAGAAAACGGTGACCGTTCGTCGGGAACGGCCGCCGTTTTTTGATACCGCGGAAAGCTTCCAGGGCATGCGCGCGGGTTCAGTCCCCGGCGGGCACGCTGTATACGCCCACAGTTGGCCCCCGGCGCGCGGAGAAATAAATGCGGTCGGCGCGGTGATTGAAGATCGCATGCGGATGCGCGTCCTGGCCCAGCCAGTCCGTGCCGTGCCTGCACAGCGGTTTCCAAAGAAGCGTGCGCGCGTCCCAATCCGGGTGGACGAGGCTTACGTACTCGGCGGTCTTCTTATGCGGGTCCGGCCCGTGATCGGTGGAATTTTCCCGCCGGACCGGGATATCGCCCGGCTGCTGATAATAGCCGTCGCACACCAGCTCGCCGCCGCGGCTGACGGTGAAGTGGCCGTATGCGGCGTATTCCGCAGGCAGTTTGATTTCACGGATGGCTCCCGTTTCCGCATCCACGCGGCCGACGAACGCCGGGCCGCCGTGATAGGCGCCGTGGTAGATCACCGTGCGGCCGTCTGGCGACCACATTTCGTGGCAAACCCAGTCCGCCGCCAGGCGCTCCTCCCCCACCGTGCGCAGCCGCCTGTGGGTATGGCCGTCAAACAGGTTCACGCGGCGTACGCCGCAATCGAAACTCGGCCATTCGTTGTTATACAGGATCACGGCCGAATTGACCGGATGGAACTGCACGTGCGTAATCCAGCAGCGGGGCACGGTTTCGCACAGCGTTTCCGTGCCGGTATGCGTATCGTACACATGCAGATACGAGCACAGGTTTTCGTTTTGCACGCGTTCGTCGATATCGTACCGCGGGCGCTGGTCCAGGCCATAGCCCTCGGCAGCGGGATCGTAATCCAGAATGCGCGCGTCCGTGGTGGGCACGCACAGGAAGCGCCCGTCGCCGCTCACGTGCGTGAACGCGGTCATCTGCCCGTCCGGCACCCGGTTGAGCACGCGGACGCCGCCCGCATCGGCGGCGCAAACGGCGCGGTCCTGAATGAAATATACGGTGTCGCGCTGCGGGTCCAGGCAAACGCTCGCCTTGCCGAGCCCCCGGTGCAGCGTGCCGTTAAAGTAAACGTAGGATTGCAGCGTTCCCGCCGCGTTGCGCGTAAGCATCCGTTCATGGCCGGAGGCAAGGTCGCGCACGTAAACGTTGGGATGCCCGTCGCGGTCGCTGATCAGGTATATGCGCCTGTCGTCCGCGCTTAAGGACGAGCAGGTGAAATAAAGCATCTGCGTGTTCGCGTTTTCGTGCAGGGACACGGTCTGGATCGGGTACAACGGTTTACGCCCTCTCTGTTCAGCAATTTTTCGCGCCTGCGCCGCGCTATCCTTCCAGCAGCTGTTTCATCTGCATCAGCGCGGCTTCGGCACAGCCGTCCTGCGGCAGCCTGCCGGACTTCACCCGGTATTCGAAATCCAGCAGAAAATCGTACACGGCTTTCAGGCGGGCCGGGTCGTAACGCATGGCCTGCGCCTGCGTGCGCTGGGCGGCAAAGGGCGGAATTTTCAGAAGCGAGGGAAACTCGCTCTGCGGTACGCGCTCCGCCATCAGGCGGCGCAGCTGGTACAGCATGCGGTATTGCCGCAGCAGCATCGAAAGCACCATCATGCGGTCTTCGCCGCTTTCCAGCACGCCCTGCATCAGCGCCAGCGCATCGCCGTATTCCCCGGCCACCTGCGCGTCCACCATCTGGAACACCGTGCATTCCA
>CAYRPW010000230.1:0-4317 GCA_964426145.1 uncultured Oscillospiraceae bacterium | reverse complement strand
TACCGCGCCGGTGACGTACTCGGCAGGACGCTGAAACAGGACATGCAGGCGGACACGTATCTGCGCATGGAGGATTTGCAATGATCGCGGGAAAACTCGTCGCCCTCACTCCGCTGGAACGGGAGGATCTGGAACCGCTCAGGCTTTGGCGCAACAACCCCGATTTCCGGAAATATTTCCGGGAGTACCGGGAGATCAGTAAAGATATGCAGCAGCAGTGGTAGCAGCAGAAGGTGCTGGGCGACCCCGGCACGCTGATGTTTGCCATCCGCAGCATTGCAACCGGCGAATTGCTGGGCTGCTGCGGGCTGTGCTATATCAACTGGGTACACCGCAACGCCGATCTGTCGCTGTACGTCGGCTGGAAGGACGCCTATATCGACGACGAAGGCTACGCCGAAGAAAGCTGCCGCCTGTTGTTCCGGTACGGCTTTGCAGAGCTGGGCCTGGAAAAGATATGGACGGAAATCTACGAGTTTGACGAGCCTAAGCACAAGCTCTACCAAAAGCTCGGCTTCTCGCAGGACGGGCTTTTGCGCAGGCAGTATTATTACGACGGCAAGTATTGGAATTCGCGCATCCTGTCGCTGCTGAAGGATGAGTTTCCCGCGGATTGATTTGCCGCAGGAGGTAGAGCCATGGAACGTGTCGTAAACATCATCCAGTATCTGGAGCGCTCGGCGGCCGCATACCCCGACCGGCCCGCGCTTGAAGAACTCGGCCGGACGCTTTCCTACCGGGAAACGCAGACGGTGAGCCAGTGCATCGGCGCGGCGGTGCTGCGCGCGCTGGACGGCCAGATCCGTAGGCAGATCGGCGTGTTCCTGCCCAAGGGCATCGACGCCGTATGCGCGGATTACGGCGCGCTGTACGCGGGCAGCTATTTCCTGAACATCGATATCAAGGCCCCGCAGCAGCGAAACGGCAACATTCTCGCCCGGCTCAAACCGCCGCTGATCCTCACCAGCCGCCGCCTGGAGACGCAGCTTCAGGAGATCGCTTCCGGGGCTACGCTGGTTTTTCTGGAGGAGATCGACACGGGCTGCATACCCGCGCCGGAGAGTTTGCCCTGGCCGCAGATTACGGACGCGGACCCCTTCTGCGTGATCACCACCTCGGGCTCCACCGGCACGCCCAAGGGCGTGGTGCTGCCCCACCGCGGCTATATCGACCACCTCACCGACAAGCTAAACGCCATGAGCCTGCACCGAAGCGTGCGGCTGGCGAGCATCGCGCCCACGGATTTTGACTTCTTCGTGTACGAGATCACCATGATTTTGGTCAACGCAAGCACCATGGTGCTGATGCCCGACAGCTACCTGATGTTCCCCCTGAAACTCATGCGCTATCTGTGCGAAAGCAAAGTGGATTATCTGATGTGGGTAGCGTCCTATATGGTGACGATCGCGCAGTACGATCTGTTTTCGAAATTCGCGCCGGTCTGCCTCAGGGACGTGTGGTTCGGCGGCGAGGTGTTTCCGACCAAGTACCTGAATTACTGGCGCAGGCACCTGCCGGGCGCGCGCTTCGTGCACTGCTACGGGCCGACGGAAGCGTCCTTCGCGTGCACCTACAAAATCATCGAGCGGGAATACCCCGACGAGGAACAGTTGCCCATCGGCAAGCCGTTCCAGAATACGCGCATCCTGGTGCTGGACGAGCACAACCGTCCCGTGGGCGCAGGCGGGGAGGGCGAGCTGTGCGTGCTGGGCTCCCGGCTTGCGCTGGGTTATTATAACGATCCCGAAAAAACGGCGCTGGCGTTTACGCAGAACCCGACCAACGGCGCCTACCCGGAGCCGATGTACCGCACGGGGGATATCGTGAAGGTGCTCGACGACGGCGACCTGCTGTTCCGCGGCCGGGCCGACACGCTGATCAAGCACCTGGGGTACCGCATCGAGCTTGGCGAGGTGGAGCACGTCATCAACGCGCTGGGGATCGTTTACTACGCCTGCGCGGCGTATAACCGCGACCTGCAGGAGATCACCCTTTTCTACGAGGCGGAGCGGGAACTGACCGTGGCCGAAATGCGCGCGAAAATCGGCACGGCGCTGCCCAAGTACATGATCCCCACGGCGTTTGTGTATATGGAGCGCCTGCCCCGCAACACCAACGATAAAATAGACCGCGTGGCCTTAAAGGGCCTGCTGGCAAAAACCAGGCCGTAGGCCTGTGCCCGGAGTACCAAGATTATCGACAACCGCATTACAACCCACCGCCCCGCCGCCCATGCGGCGGGGCGGTTTTTTTGCCGGAAACCGGCCGCCGGCTATTGACAGCGCCGGGAAACGGAATATAATGAAATGGAAGGTCAAAGATAGTCAGTAATGCTTCTCACGGCCTGGCACGAAGGAGGAAAGGCACATGAATTTGCAGCAGTTTACGGAAAAAAGCCGCGCGGCGCTCAGCGACGCGCAGCAGATATCCATCGAGTACCAAAACCAGGAAGTGAATCAAGAACATTTGGCGGCGGCGCTGCTCAAGGATTCGCAGGGCCTCATCCCCCAGCTTTTGCAAAAGGCGGGCAAGGACGCGGGCACGCTGCAGGCGCGCGTAGACGCGCTGATTGCGCGCATCCCGAAGGTGACCGGTTCCGGCCGCGAAATGGATAAAATCTACGTGCACGCCGATCTGGATCGTGCCCTCACCGCCGCGCAGGAAGCCGCAAAGCAGATGAAGGACGAGTACATCAGCGTCGAGCACCTGTTCCTCGGCCTTCTGAAGAAGCCCAACGCCGCTTTGAAACAGCTCTGGCGGGAAACGGGCGTCGACGAACAGGCGTTTTTGGGCGCGCTGCAAACCGTGCGCGGCAACACGCGCGTCACCAGCGAAACCCCGGAGGAAACCTACGACGTGCTGGCCAAGTACGGGCAGGATCTGGTGGAGCTTGCCAGGAACCAGAAGCTTGATCCTGTCATCGGCCGCGACAACGAAATCCGCAGCGTCGTGCGCATCCTGTCGCGCAAGACCAAGAACAATCCCGTGCTGATCGGCGAGCCTGGCGTGGGCAAAACCGCCATCGCCGAAGGCCTTGCCATCCGCATCGTGCGCGGCGACGTGCCCGAAGGCCTGCGCGACCGCAAGGTGTTCTCGCTGGACATGGGCGCGCTGATCGCGGGCGCAAAGTACCGGGGCGAATTCGAGGAGCGCCTGAAAGCGGTGCTTTCCGAGGTGAAGAAATCCGAGGGGAAAATCCTTCTGTTTATCGACGAACTGCACAACATCGTAGGCGCGGGGCGCACCGAGGGCAGCATGGACGCGGGCAATCTTTTAAAACCCATGCTGGCGCGCGGCGAGCTGCACCTGATCGGCGCGACGACGCTGGACGAGTACCGCAAATACATTGAAAAAGACGCGGCGCTGGAGCGCCGGTTCCAGCCCGTGATGGTGAACGAACCAAGCGTGGAGGACGCCATCTCCATCCTGCGCGGCCTGAAAGAGCGCTACGAGGTGTTCCACGGCGTACAGATTACCGACGCGGCGCTGATCGCCGCGGCAAAGCTGTCCGACCGCTATATTTCCGACCGTTTTCTGCCGGACAAGGCCATCGACCTGGTGGACGAGGCCTGCGCCATGATCCGCACCGAGATCGACAGCCTGCCCGCGGAACTGGACGAAAAACAGCGCCGCATTATGCAATTGGAGATCGAGCTGACCAGCCTGAAAAAGGAAAAGGACGAGGCAAGCCTTCTGCGCGCGGATATGCTGGAGGAAGAGCTCTCCGGCCTGAGGGAAGAGTTTTCCGCCATGAAAGCCCGCTGGGAGAACGAAAAGGCCGACATCGCGAAGGTCGGAAAGCTCCGCGAGGAGATCGAAACCGTGAACGCCGACATCCAGAAGGCGCAGCGCGAGTACGATTTGAACCGCGCCGCGGAACTGCAGTACGGAAAGCTTCCCCAGCTGCAAAAGCAGCTCAAGGAGCAGGAAGCGCTGACCCAGCAGAATAAGGGCGAGGACAGCCTGCTGCGCGACAAGGTGACCGAAGAGGAAATCAGCCGCATCGTAAGCCGCTGGACGGGCATCCCCGTAACGCGCCTCAAGGAGAGCGACCGCGAGAAGCTGTTGAAACTCCCCGACGAGCTTCACCAGCGCGTGATCGGGCAGGACGAGGCCGTGCAGACCGTATCCGAAGCCATACTGCGCAGCCGCGCGGGCATCGCGGACGAAAACCGCCCCATCGGCTCGTTCCTGTTCCTGGGCCCCACGGGCGTAGGGAAGACCGAGCTTGCCAAAGCCCTGGCGCAAAGCCTGTTCGACAGCGAAAAGAACATGGTGCGCATCGACATGAGCGAGTACATGGAGAAGTTCTCCGTC
>CAYRPW010000229.1:0-4328 GCA_964426145.1 uncultured Oscillospiraceae bacterium | reverse complement strand
CTTGTCAAGCATGGAAAGCCCGTAAAACAGGTGCCGCGCGTTGACCATCAGCGTGAGCAGCAGCACCCGCACGGGGTCAAACGCCTGCAGCAGCAGCCCCACGGCGACGAACTCCATCGAGCCCGCGAAAACGGTTGCGCTGATCACGATGGGGTACACCGCGCCGAATCCCGCCGTGTTCATGTAGTAACCGAAGGCGATCCCCAGGAACAGGAAACCCGTGAGGATGGGAAGGGTATAGGGGAATGCCGCGCAAAGCGCCCGATACGGCGTACTCTTCCGGGTCATCGCGTGCCGCTCCTTTCGCGTTTCCGCCATTGTACCACTTCGGCCCGTGCTTTTCCAAGGGTTCGGCCAATGATTTCCGGGTTAAATCGCGTGAAAAAACAGCGCATGTGCCCGCGCACGGCGCCGAAAACATGGTATACTGTTTTCGAAATCTCCCGCCGGCGCCGCCGGCGGCGTTTGATGATGAAAACCGGCGCAACGAGTTTATTTGGAAAGCGTGATCGGCATGGAACACCCCTTTCATCTTCGCTACCGTACGCCGGCGCCGATGTGGCAGGACGCGATGCCCATGGGCAACGGCAGGCTCGGCGCCATGGTGTACGGGCATACGGCGCTGGAGCGTATTCAGCTCAACGACGATTCGCTTTGGTACGGCGGGCCGATGGACCGCAACAACGCCTCGCTTAAGGAAAAACTGCCCGAAATCCGCCGCCTGGTTTTCTCCGGCGATATCCGCCGCGCCGAGGAACTGATCATGCAGTACATGGCCGGTACGCCGGGCTGCATGCGGCACTATACGACGCTTGGCACGCTGAACCTGGCGCTGAACCGGCACCTGCCGTTTTGTATCGGCTGGATTCCCGCAAGCGACGGCGCGGAGGACTACGAAAGCGACCTGGACCTGATGACCGGTATTTTAACGGTATCGCATACCCAAAACGGCGTGCGTTACCGGCGCGAGATGTTCGTCAGCCACGACTCTGACGTGCTGTGCCTGAAACTGACCGCGTCCGTACCCGGGGCGATCCATTTGGATATCATGATGAACCGCGTGCCGTTCGCCGACGCCGTAACCCAGGACGACCGCAGGCCGGGCCAGCTGGTCAGCGCGGGCGGCTGGGGTACGACGTTTGCGGATTCGATCCGTACCGTGGACGGGCAGACGCTGATGATGCGCGGGAACGACGCCCGGACGGCGTTTGCGTCCGCGGCGAGGGTTTTATGCGACGGGGAGCTTTGCAACCCCGTTTCGCAGCTGCTTGCGCGCGGCTGCGGTACGGTGACGCTGTTCCTTGCGTCATCCACCTCCAACCGGGCGGCCGGCCCTGCGCAGGATGTGATCCAAAAATTGAACGCCGCCCAGGCGAAGGGCTACGAGGCGATCCGCGCGGCGCATATCGCCGATTTTTCTTCCTACATGAACCGCTGCACGCTGGATCTGGGCTCCGCGCCGGACGAACCGACGGACAAGCGCCTGGCGGCCGCCGCTGCGGGGGTTTTGGATCCCTCGCTTGCCGCGCTCTACTTCCAGTTCGGCCGTTACCTGATCGTATCGGGCGGGCGCGAGAACAGCTCCGCGCTGAACCTGCAGGGAATCTGGAACATGGATTTTACCCCCATGTGGGACAGCAAGTATACGATCAACATCAACCTGCAGATGAACTACTGGCCTGTGGAGGTCTGTAACCTCACGCAGCTGCATGCGCCGCTGATGGACCTGCTCAAAACCATGCAGGAACCCGGCAGGGAAACCGCCGCCACGATGTACGGCATGCGCGGCATGGTATGCCACCACAACACCGATTATTACGGCGACTGCGCCCCGCAGGACTGGTATATGGCCGCGATGCCCTGGGTCACCGGCACCGCGTGGCTTTGCCTGCACGTGTGGGAACATTTTCTCCACACGGGCGACGATGCGTTTCTGCGGGAGATGTATCCCGTGATTAAAGACGCCGCCCTGTTCTACGAGGACTTCCTCACGGAAGCGGACGGAAAGCTGCTCACCTGCCCTTCCGTTTCGCCCGAGAACCGCTACCTGCTTGCGGATGGTTACGACACGCCCGTCTGCGCCGCCCCGGCGATGGATAACCAAATCCTGCGCGAGTTCTTCGCCATGTGCCGGAAAATTGCCGCGCAGCTGAACCTGGATGCGGACAAGGCTGCCGTCTGGCAGGCAATCATCGGCCGCCTGCCTCCCGACCAAATCGGCTCGCAGGGCCAGCTTCTGGAATGGGACAAGGAGTATCCGGAGCTGACGCCGGGCATGGGCCACGTATCGCATTTGTTTGCCTGCTATCCCGGCCAGAGCATCAACTGGCGCGATACGCCGGAGCTGATGGGCGCGGTGGCCAAATCCCTGCAAATGCGCATCGAGCACGGCGCGGGCAGGGAGCACTGGCCGCTGGCCTGGTACATCAACCTCCACGCCCGCCTTCTGGACCGGGAAACGGTCGAGCAGGAGATCCGGCAGATGATCGCCCATTCCACGACGCGCAACCTCCTCAACGCCACCTTCGTGTTCCAGATCGACGGCAACCTGGGCGCGACGGCCGGAATCGCGGAATGCCTGCTGCAAAGCCATATGGCGCTGCATCTGCTGCCCGCGCTGCCTCCCTCGTGGCGCAAGGGCAGCGTACGGGGATTGAAGGCCCGCGGCGGGCTGACCGTGGATATCGACTGGCAGGACGGACGGTTGGCCGGCGCTGCCGTCACGCCGATGCGGGATGGGCGCGTGTCGGTTGTCGGGGACGAACTGCTGGTGACATGCGAAGGGGAGGAGATCGGGACGGAAAAAACACAGCTGGGCTTTGCGTTTGCCGCGGCGGGCGGCAAAGCGTACGCGCTGCGGCCGCGTTCCACACCGTGACGTTTGGCCAACCCGCATTTTTTACGGACGGATACCACTCTTATTGATTAACGGAGGTACGCTATGAAAAAACAGGCTTTCAATCCCTATCTGCCCTCGTGGGAATACATTCCCGACGGCGAACCCTATGTTTTCGGCGATCGCGTGTACGTGTACGGCTCCCATGATTTTTCCAACGGCTATGTGTTCTGCATGGGCGACTACGTTTGCTGGTCCGCTCCGGTGGGCGATCTGGGCAACTGGCGCTACGAAGGCGTGATCTATCCCAAGATTTCCGATCCGGTCAACCCCGAGGGGAAAATGAACCTCTACGCGCCCGACGTGACCGTGGGTCCGGACGGGCGGTATTACCTGTTCTATGTGCTGGACAAGGTGAATATCGTGTCCGTCGCCGTGTGCGATACGCCCGCGGGGCTGTACAAGTTCCACGGCTACGTGCACTATGCCGACGGAACGCGCCTGGGCGAGCGCCCGGGCGATGAACCGCAGTTTGATCCCGGCGTGCTGACCGAGGGAGACGTCACCTACATGTACACGGGCTTTTCCTGGCCGTATGATCAAACCAGGCACGGCTCCATGGTCACGGTGCTCGAGCCGGATATGCTCACCATCCGGGAAGCGCCCGTTTTCGTGGTGCCCGGCGGCGCGTACGCCCCGGATACGAGCTTCGCACAGCATCCGTTCTTCGAGGCGTCCTCCATCCGCAAAGTGAAGGACAAGTACTATTTCGTCTATTCCTCCTCCGTGATGCACGAGCTTTGCTACGCCGTAAGCGATCGGCCCACCGGCGGCTTCACGTTTGGCGGCGTGATTGTCAGCAACAACGATATGCATATCGATACCTATAAGCCTGCGGACAAACCCGCGGCCTATGCCGGCAACAACCACGGCAGCATCGTGGAGATCGAAGGTCAATGGTATATTTTCTACCATCGGCAGACCAACGGCACGTGGTACAGCCGCCAGGGCTGCGCCGAGCCGATCCGAATCCTTGCGGACGGTTCCATTCCGCAGGTGGAGATGACGTCCTGCGGCCTCAACGGCGGCCCGCTCCGGGGCGAGGGCGAATACCCCGCGTATATCGCCTGCAACCTGTTCACCGGCGAAGATCACCCCCTGTCCGGCAATCCTGCCAATCCCAAAATCGTGCAGGACGGCCGCGACGGCGACGAGCTCGACGGCTACGTCTTCGGCATGAAGGACGGCACCACGGTCGGCTTTAAGTATTTTGACTGCAAGGGTGTGCGGCGCGTAAAAATCACGGCGCGCGGCTACGCGCACGGCGCGTTCGAAGTGAAAACCGCCTGGGACGGCCCGGTGCTTGGCACCATCCCCATCGAGTCCACCAACGTGTGGCAGGAGTACGGGGCGGAGATCGCCATCCCCGACGGCAAACAGGCCCTTTACTTCGTGTACCGCGGCACCAGCGCGCCGTCGTTCAAATCCTTCG
>CAYRPW010000228.1:0-4364 GCA_964426145.1 uncultured Oscillospiraceae bacterium | reverse complement strand
TCATCGGCTGCCGCGGTATCGTCGGTCGCGTTGGTGTATACGTATACGGTCCAGTTGCCGCGCCCGCCGGGGCCCTGCATGGTGTAAACCTTGGTATCGCCGTTGGCCATCATCTCTTCCCAGGCCGCTTCGCTCTGGGCGATGCGAACCTGGCGGGAGAATACGGAGGCGGTTTCCTTTACGGATTGCAGCACCGAGCGGAAGATGATCTTCGCATCCGCGGCGATGCTTTCCTGCGCCAGGAAGTTGCGGTACATCGTAACGGCGGTGCTTTCCGCGGTCAGCGCGGCTTCATAGGCTTCGGCTACGGTTTCGGGGATGGTCACCTCTGCGGTGTTCTGGGGCAGCGCTACGCCGTTGGCCTTGAGCAGCATCTCCAAAAGTACGATCTGGGTGTCGAGGTCCACGCTGGAAAAGCTGCGGCTGTCGGGGAAAGCTTCGGCATAGGCGGCGAAGGCGGCCTGCCTTGCATACGCGTCGGCCATGGCCTGGGTCATCATTTCTTCCAGGGTGTACGTGGTGGTTGTGACTTCAGCTTGGGTTTCTGTCGCGGCTGTTTCCTCCGCTGCGGCCGGTTGGGCGGTTTCCGCAACGGCAAACCCGACGGCGGAAGCGACCATCACCACAGCTAAAAGCATGGACAGAATTTTCTTGAGTTTCATGATTGTCACCTCACAATAAAATCTTACGGTCATTCACCGTAAGATCATTGTAGCAGCCAAATATGGACAAACTTTGACCGACGTTTGAAAGCGCTGTAAATTGATCGTGAAGGAACGTCAGCCTATGCGGTGATACTCGATGAAATCATCGGTTTTCGCGTACCCGAGTTTCTCGTATACGTGGTTGGACACGGGGTTATCGGCCTCGGCATACAGATATGCGAACGCGTACCCCGCTTCGAAAATCCGGCGGGTCAGCTTTTGGGTGCAGCAGGTGGAATACCCCTGGCCGCGGTATTTGGGCGGCGTATAGATCACGCCCACGGCGCGCCCGCCGGGAAGGATACGCTGCAGCCGCCCCATCGTCACCACCGCGCCGTGATCCGTCAGCACGTACAGATCGTTCTGGCGCAGCATCGTTTCGATGTCCGTCTGAAGCTTGGCCGGATCGTAGGCGGCGTGGCATTCGTCCAGAAAATCGCGGTAATCCTTCATAAAATCATAGGCGACCGTATTGGCGTTGACCAGCGGCAGGGCTAGCGTTTGGAGATCCGCCAGCGCATCGCACCGGCGCTGAATCAGATGCCGCCCGGTGCGGTAGCGCGCGCCCTTCTTTTCCAATGCCGCAATCACGGCCTGCGTGGAGGCGGCGTCGCCGTGCAGGGCGTCGGGAATCAGGCCCTGCTCCGCTAAAACTTCGGCAGCCTGTGTCGCCAGGGGGTGCAGGGCGTCGCCGCAGCCGAAAAAAATCATGGGGTACGGCGCCGTGCGGATGGCCAGCAGAACGGAATCTCCGTCCTTCACCGCCATGCCGAAAAAGCCCCGGTCCGCCGCGATATGGTTGTGGGCGTTCAGGTAAACCAGTTCCGCCCGCAGGATATGCGAAAGGATGACGGCCTGGTTGTCCGTCCAGAAGTCGTCGGAATGCGCGTAGCGGATCGTATGCATGAAAGTCCTCCGCAGCGGGGATTTGTTCTGGTTTTGCGTATCCTTATCATAGCACAAAAGCCGCGGTTTTTACAAATGTTGCGGCGCGCCGCACCGCGGTTGCGCGGGCTTGCCGGCGGGCGGGAATGCGCTTATTTGGGATACGTCTTCAGCCCCAAACCGTCGTAATAGGCTACGTTTGGCTGCGGGGTGACGCCGTTCAGGTACAAAAGCTCGTCCACCGTGGCAAACATGAACCCGCGTTCGATCAGCGCTTCCAGAAAGAGGGGAACGGCCTGCGCGGTTTTTTCCCGGATGTCGTGCATCAGGAAAATATCCCCGTGCTGCGCGCCTCGTATCACGCGCCAGGCCAGTTCGCGGGCATTGCCGGCCCCGGTGTCGCTTAACGATTTGGTCCAGTGGATCAGCGGCCAGCCGATCTGCCGGTATTCGAAGGTTTTCAGGTCGCCGCCGGGCGGGCGCAGCAGCGATACCGGCAGGCCCGTGACCGCCGTGTACAGGGCTTTCTGTTCGTCAACTTCTGCAAGCATGTCGGAAAGGGACTGCTCCCAGGGGTTTTCGTGCGTCATGGAATGCGCGGCCACGGTGTGCCCGAAATCCATCTCGCGGCGCACGAGGTCCGGCTGGCGGGTTACGGCAGTGCCCACGCAGAAGAACGTGGCGCTTGCCCCGTAGCGCGCAAGCCCCGTTAAAATTTCCCCGGTCACCATGCGGGAAGGCCCGTCGTCCATCGTCAGCGCGATCATCGGGCGGGTGGAGTTATCGGTTTGCAGCATGGCCTGCGGGCGCATCAGCGCCCGGTAATCCGGGTAAGGAAGTTTTAAAAACGCGATCTGCGGATGGTCCGGCAAAAGCTCCTGCAGCGCAAACGGCACCAGCAGTTGCCCCGCGCAGGGCAGAAACGCGCTTTTCTCCAGCGCCTCCCGCGCCGCCATCCCCTGCAAAACGGCCTGGCTTCGGGGCTCGTCCGGGTAATAGCTTTGCAAAAGCCGCACAGCCGCGTCCTGTATCAAAGGCCACGCGGCGCTGTCTTGGGCAAACACGTCCAAAAGCGTCAGCGCGGCGCCGGTTTCCATATCGTAAGTCTGCAGTTCGTAGGCCATCGCGTCGGTCGTTTCCACGGTGATGGCTTCGTTTTCGCCGGGGCTTTCGGTTACGGCGCGGCCCAGTATTAAAAACCCCGCCCATTTCGTGCCGGACACGCGGTAGGTGGCCAGCATATCAAAGCGCGTGCACGCATACGGCTCAACGGCGGCAAACACCGCGTCGGCCGCGTCGCTCAGGGCCTGATTGACGGGTTCAAGGCACGTTACGGGGATATCAACGTTTACGGAAGCGCCGCCTGTCAGCGCCCGTGTCCGCGTTTCCACGCGCACCTGCAGCGCTTCGGGAAAGGGGTGCTCATACGGCTCGGCGGCGGCCAAAACCGGCAGGCAGAGCGCACACAGGCAAATCAGGCAAACACGGCGTACTAACGGCAAGCGGTATCCTTCCTGTTCCTAAAGAATATACGGTTCAGTATGGACGATGGAGGAAAAAAAGTCAACTTGCGCCCAAGGACCGCGCAAGTTGTCTTTGCGGCGCGAAACATGGTATAATTCGGATTGGCGCACGGTGCGCCGCCCGCATTCGCATTGCGTACCGTAAAGGAGATTACAACTGTGGCGTTTCGAGATATGGTCAAAAAGATGTTCGGCCAGTCCAACGAGGCCGAGGTGAAACGGCTTAAAAAGATTGCCGATCAGGTACTGCAAAAGGAAGACGAATATAAAGCGCTGTCCGACGCGCAATTAAGCGCAAAGACCGCCGAGTTCAAGGCGCTGCTTGCCGCAGGCAAAACGCTGGACGACCTCCTGCCCGACGCGTTTGCCGCCTTCCGGGAAGCGGTTTGGCGCGTGGACGAGAAGCACCTCTTCCCCGTGCAGGTGATGGGCGCGGTCTGCCTGCACCAGGGGCGCATCGCCGAAATGAAAACCGGCGAAGGCAAAACCCACACGGCCACGCTGCCCGCGTACTTAAACGCGTTAACCGGCGAAGGCGTGCACATCGTCACCGTCAACGATTATCTGGCGCGCTTCCAGGGCGAGTGGATGGGCAACATCTTCCGCTTCATGGGCATGTCGGTGGGCATCATCACCCACGGGCAGGACAACAACCAGCGCCGCGCCGCCTACGCATCGGACGTAACGTATGGCACCAACAACGAAATGGGCTTTGATTACCTGCGCGACAACATGGTCATCCGCGATCGCGACAGGGTGCAGCGCGGCCATGTGTTCGGCATCGTGGATGAGGTCGACTCCATTTTGATCGACGAAGCCCGCACCCCGCTGATCATCTCCGGCCAGGGCGATGAAAGCACCGATATGTACGAAAAGGCGGACCGCTTCGTCAGCCGCCTGAAGCCGGAGGAAGATTACACCGTCGCCGAGAAGGAAAAGGCCGTCTCCCTCACCGAGGAAGGCGTGGAGAAGGCGCAGAAAGCCTTCGGTGTGGAAAACATCGCCGATCTGGACAACGCGGACCTCTACCACTACATCCTCAACGCCCTGAAGGCGCACGCCATCATGAAGCGCGACGTGGATTACGTCGTGCAGGACGGCGAGGCCGTGATCGTGGACGAGTTCACCGGCCGCCTGATGATCGGGCGGCGCTACTCCGACGGCCTGCACCAGGCGATCGAGGCCAAGGAGCACGTGAAGGTGAACCGCGAGTCCAAAACCCTTGCCACGATCACCTTCCAGAACTACTTCC
>CAYRPW010000227.1:4026-4410 GCA_964426145.1 uncultured Oscillospiraceae bacterium | reverse complement strand
GAACACGATCAGCAGCAGAATTAGCCACGTGTCGCGCCAAATGGGGTTCAGACTTTCGACATTGGTAAAGCCGAGCTCCGTTTCGCTTGTGTAGCGGAATTGCAGGTCGAACACGGCTTCACCGAGCGTAAGGGTGTACATCGTCTGCCCGCTTTCCGTAAGCGGCGCGGAAAATAGCACCGCCGGCAGCGCGTTGTTTGCGTCCGTCGTCGTGCTGCGAACGATCTGCACCTGTACGTCCGGCGCGTAGGTATACGTAAAGGTCACGGCATACGTGCCCTTTTCAAAGAACATCAGGTCCGACGCCATGTCCTGATATTCGTAGGGTTGCAGCGTGCGTTTGTCATAGTCGGCCTGATTCTGGCTTAGGTAGACCGTAAACAG
>CAYRPW010000227.1:2704-4016 GCA_964426145.1 uncultured Oscillospiraceae bacterium | reverse complement strand
CAACGCCAGCAGGAGCAGGCCGACGGCGATCGCCGTTCCATACCGTTTCAGCATCGCGCCCGCCTCCGTTTGTAAATACCCCGCGCGGCCAACGCGAGCAGGGACGCCAGCGAAATACAGTTCGCCAGATCGTAATACCAGAACCCCTTGTACCGTACGGAAACCGTGCCTTCGCCCGCGGGGAGGGTGAGCGACAGCAGGTGGTTTTCGCCATCCACCGCGGCGATCTCCTCGCCGTTGAGCACGGCGCGGTAACCCGGGTAGTTGTAGAGGGGAAGCGTGACGGTTTCCTCTGCCTGTGCGGAATAATCGAACGAAACCTGCAGCTTGTACTTCTGAAAATTGCGGATGGTTACGTCCTCCGGCGCGCCGATCGCCGCCGGTTGATCCCGTAAGGCGACGAAATCCGAATCGCTGATATAGTAATCCCGCAGGCCGGTGATGGTCGTGACGGAACCGTCTGTCTTACTGTCCATGACGACTGTCTGCTGGTCGGACTGGATATACTGATCCAGCATCGGGGCAACGTTGAACACGGCCAGCGCCACGCATACGGCGACGAGTGCCTTCGGGTGTCCGGGCGCGAGCCGGTACGCGCTCACGGCGAAGACCACGGCCAGGAACAGGCTGGCCGCGCTCAGCCAGCGGAACGGGAACTGGATGGAATACAGCAGGTTGCCCAGCATCGGGATTTTGACGACGTATGTCCACGGAAAAAGCGTGCTCGCGATCCAGAGCGCGACCAGCGCCATCAGCAGCGACACGCGGTTCAAAGGGTCCAGCAAATCCGTGTCCTTTTTCTGCCGCGCCAAGATAAAGAGCAGGATGCCAAGCCCCGGCAGCAGGCCGACGGAAACCGGCATTTCCCCCGCCGTCCCGCCCAAATACAGCGCGCCGCCGAAGGGCTGGAGGAACGAGGCGAACAACTGCTGCGGATAAACGGCGAAATCTTTCGTACGAACGAAGTAGTCAAACATATTGAAATTTTCCTGGAGGAGGCGGAAGAACGGCACCAGAAACCAGAGGTTCAGAAGTACTGTGATTCCCGCTGCGGCGAAGAGCCTGAGCAAAGCGCGCCCGTCGGTTTTCCGGAATATCAGCGCGAGGATCGTGTAGAGGATGCAGAAAACCGCGGCGATCTCCACACTGACGATGTGGGTCTGGATCAAGCCCGTCATGCCCGCGATCAACAACGGGGAAAGCCTGTTCCGGTGCAGCGTTTCGGCCATGCCGAGCAGTACGCATGGGAAAAAGATCATCGCCAGCGTTTCGCCCAGAAACACGCGGTTGTACACGCCGCTGATGCGGTATA
>CAYRPW010000227.1:0-2694 GCA_964426145.1 uncultured Oscillospiraceae bacterium | reverse complement strand
GTTCGTCCGGACGCTCGGGCCGGTTCTGGTAAACGATGCTGACGATCAGGCCGAGGGAGGTCTTGCCGGTCAGGCGCTTCACGGCATGGTAGGTCACCAGCAGTGTGGCGAGGTTTGTGAGGAAAACGAAGCCCTGATAGGCCGTCAGCAGCGATACGCCGCAAAGCCGAAACAGCGCCGGAAGATACAGCAGCAGTTCCGGATACATCGTGGAGCTCGCGTAACCGATGCCGCCGTCGAAGGTCGGCGCGATACGTACGGGGAACTGGCCGTCCAGCAGCCCGTCCTTAACGCTTTCGATGCAGGTGAGGTGGAAGGGCAGGTCGAGCCCCGCGGTGAAATACTCCCGCAGGATGGGCATCGTCGCGTATACGGCTGCGGCCAGAAGCAGCAGGTGGATCGTCGCTTCGGAGATTCCGGCGTCGGTCAACGGCGCTCCGTCCCGCGCGCGGTTCTCCCGCCAAAACATCCAGCCCATCGCAAGGGCAACGACCGCGATCAGCAGCAGGAGGAACGCCGTATCGCGCCAGATTGGGCCGTCGCTTTCGATATTGGTAAAGCCGAGCTCCACGGGATTCGTGAAGCGGATCTGCAGATCGTACACAGTTTCGGACAGCGTAACGAAGAGCACGGTTTGCCCGCTTTCGGACAACGGAGCCGAAGCCAGCACCAGTGGGAGCCGGTTATCCTCGTCCGCCGTTTTGGCGCGGATGAGCTGTACCTGCGTATCCGGCGTATAGGTATAGGAGATGGCGAACGTATACGCGCCCTTTTCGAAGAACATCGATTCGCTCGTCATGTTTTGGTATTGTTGCGGATAGAGTGTGCGTTTGTCGTAGTCGGCCTGATTGAAACTCAGATAGACCGTCAGCATCAGCGCGGCGACGATTACGGAGAAGCAAAGCGTGACGCGGAGAGATTTCGGCATGGGGTTCGCCTCCGTTTGTCCGTTGAGCCCAGTATATCGGGTGCGATGAACAAAGTCAACGCCTGTAAGGCTCCGGCTTTCATTGACGATCTCCGCGCCAGTTGCTATACTGGAGCCGAATTCCATCGGGAGGCTGCGCATGAAAACACGGAAAACCGTTTACGGGGCCGCGTTCCTGCTGCCGGTCGGGCTGTACCTTGCCGTGCTGCTGGCCGCGCGGGTGCTTCCGTTCGGCGACAACACCCTGCTGCTGTGGGACGCGAACCACTTCTACGCCGCGTTTCTGAGCTACTGGCGCGAAGCGCTCCTCGGGCAGCGGGATTTTTTCTATTCGTTCAGCCGTGCGCTGGGGCAGAACATGGCGGGGCTTACGGGTTTTTTTCTGATGAGCCCGTTAAACCTGCTGCTGCTCCTGTTTCCCGCGGATGCCATGCCGCTTTGCTACAGCGTGTTGATTCTTGTGAAAATCGGCCTGTGCGGGCTGACGATGTTCGTATTCCTGCGGAAGCGCTATGCCTGCGGGCGGATGGGGCTGCTGTTTTCCACATCCTACGCGCTGATGGGGTTTGTTGCCGTTTACGCGTTTCACGTGATGTGGCTGGATGCGGTGATCCTGCTGCCGCTCGTCGCGCTGGGCATCCACGGGATCGCCGAAGGGCGCAGGCCGTTTCTCTACATGATCACCCTGGGGCTTACGATTTTCAGCCAGTACTACATAGGGTACATGGTCTGTGTGTTTTCCGCGTTGTATTTCCTGTACCTTTCGCTCCAGAACCACGTTTCTCTCCGGGTGTTTTTCCGCAGGCTGATCCCGTTTGCGGGCGCGTCGCTGCTGGCGGCGGGGCTGGCCGCAGCTGTGCTGATCCCGACAGTGTACGCCGTTTCGCAGGGGTATGCGCTGTTCGACCAAAGCCTGCTGTCGCTGGATGCGGTCAACACGGCCTTTGGAGTCCTCACGAAGGTGTATACGGCATCCGTGGGCATTCTGCAGGAGAAATCCGGCGGCCCGAATCTGTATATCGGCATTCCGCTGCTCGTGTTCGCCCTGCTGTACTTCGCGTGTTCCTCCGTTCCCCTGCGCAGGCGGCTGTGCTCGCTCGGGTTCGTCGCGGTGTTCGTTGTCAGCTTTCTGTTCGCCGCGCCGTACGTCGCCTGGCATGGCTTCAACCTGCCGAACTATTTTCCGGCGCGGTTTTCCTTCCTGTTTTCGTTCCTGCTGATCAAGCTGGCCTGGCAGGGGTACCGGGAAACGGAGCGGTCGCACGCGCGGGGCGTTACCGTAGGCGCGGTGGCTTTCATGACCGGCTTTCTTGCGCTGAGCGCGGCGGTGCTTTGGCAAATACGGTACCTGGAATATCTGGCTGTTAAGACTGTCGTGATGGATGCGGTGTTCTTCTGCGCGGCGTGCGTGCTGATCGTGCGGTTCCGCAGATCACAACTGCTGCGAAGAACCGCTGTGCTGCTGCTCTGCGCGATGCAGGCCGTCTGTTTGCTTTTAAACGGTTATTACGCGATCGTGCGGCTGAACCAAATCTGGTCGGCGACCGCGAGCGCGTATACCGAAGAAACGGAGCGCGGCGAGGAGCTGGCCGGCCGCGTTCAGGCGGAGGACGGCGGCCTGTACCGGATGGAGTTCGATCTCCACCGCACCGATACCGATCCGTTCGCGTATGATTACAATGGCCTGACGCATTTCAGCCCCGATGCGGACGGGGCGGTGCTCGTCAAGCGATTTCTTGGCGGCCTTCGCCATCACGACGCTCATG
>CAYRPW010000226.1:0-4415 GCA_964426145.1 uncultured Oscillospiraceae bacterium | reverse complement strand
CCGCATCTGCGGGGGATAGCGGCCTGCGGCTCTGCTCGACAATGTTTGGGAAAGTGGTACAATGAAGGCGGAAATCTCCCTGTTCTGACCCGTTTCCGATCACCGGCCATCCGCCGGTTCCCGCTGAGGAGGAGCATGGTATGAGTCTCAACGACGACGTTAAAAAAGTTATGATGGCCGGGATCGGCGCGCTGAGCGCCGTGGCCGAAAAAACCCAGGAAGCCCTGGATTCCCTTGCCAAAAAAGGTGAGGAAGCGCTGGAGCACGGGCAGGTGCTCAACGAAAAGCTGCGCCACAAAATCCGCCAGGCGTTCAGCGAGGAAGGCGCGCCGCAAGGGCCCGGGAAGGCGGATCTCCTGCGTGCGCTGGAACGCCTGTCCCCGGAGGAGCGAAAGGAAATCCTGGAAAAGCTTGAACACCTCAAACGCGATGGCGAGTAAACCACCGGGCGTGAGAGGCAAGGAAGGCAAACGTTTCCTGGAAATCGTGCGCATCGTAAGGCGCAACGGGCTGCTGCGCGGCGCGACGCCCGAAAAGCTGCGCAATGCGCTGGAGGACCTTGGGCCTACGTTTGTCAAACTCGGGCAGCTCTTATCCATGCGGGAAGACCTGCTGCCGCCCGCCTACTGCAAAGAACTGCAAAAACTCCGCTCCGACGTGAAACCCATGCCGATGGACGAGGTTGCCCGCGTGGTGGAAGCGTCGCTTCACGTGCCGCTTGCGCAGGCCTTCCCGGCGTTTGATCCCGTGCCGCTGGGAAGCGCTTCCATCGCGCAGGCGCACGCCGCGGCGCTGCCCGGCGGCGAGAAGGTGGTCGTCAAGGTGCAGCGCGAGGGCATCTTCGAGCGGATGTCCGCCGATATCGCCCTGCTGCAAAAAGCGGTCAGGCCGCTGCGCTTCGCGCCCGCGGGCGGCACCGTGGATTTCAAAATGGTGCTGGATGAGCTGTGGAACGTGTCCCGGCAGGAGATGGATTTTCTGCACGAGGCCGATAACGCGGACGAATTCATCCGCCTCAACCGGGATATTGCCTATATCGGCTGCCCGAAGCCCTACCGCGCGCTGTCCACCGGCCAGGTGCTGGTGATGGAGGCCGTGGAGGGATATCGCATCGACGACTGCGAAGCGCTCCGGCAAGAGGAGTACGACCTGACCGAGATCTGCCTGAAGCTTTGCACAAATTATATGAAACAGGTGCTCGACGACGGGTTTTTCCACGCCGACCCGCATCCGGGCAACCTGCGCGTGCGCGACGGCCAGATCGTTTGGCTGGACCTGGGGATGGTCGGGCGGATCTCGGCAAAAGACCGGGCGGAGTTTGAAAAAGCGCTGGCCGCGGTGGCCGCGCGCGATGCCGACGGCGTGACCGACGCGGTGATGGCCATCACCGGGCACACCGAGCCGGTGGACCGCAAGGCCCTGCACGACGACGTGAAAACCATGCTCGACCATTATCTGGAGATGGATATCGGGCAGATGAACCTTGGCAGTATCATGCAGGACACCCTGCGCATCGCCCAGCGCCACCGGCTGTCGCTGCCGCAGGGGGTCACGCTGCTGGGCCGCGGAGTCAGCACCCTGGAAGGGCTGGTGGCGGACATCAGCCCCGAAACCAATCTGCTGCAGATCGTGGCCCAGCGCTTCGCCGCGCGGAAACTGAAGGACATCAACCTCAAACAGGCGGCCGTGCAGAACGCGCGGGCGGTGTACGAATCGGTGCAGAAATCCCTCTCCACGCCCGCGCTGCTTAACGACGCCCTGCGTTCCCTGCTGCGGGGGGAGATCGCCGTGCGCGTGGAAAACGCTCCGTCCGCTTCCGTCCAGCGGGAGGAACGCCGCCGTGCCGAACGCTTGCAGGGCACAATTGTGTTCGCGGGGCTTTTTGTCGGCTCCTGCCTGTTGACGCTGTCCGGCGTCACGCCCCGCGTGCTGGGCATCCCGTGGGTCGCGACGGCGGGGTTTGCTTCGGCGGCGTTTTATGGCCTCTATCGGCTCATCAGGCGGATGGGCGACCGGGGCTGAACGGTTTACAGATCGGCGCAGGCCTTATCCTATGCAAAGCGCGGCGCGGCTGCGAAACCAATAGACCAATGCAATCGAAAGCGTATCGAAAGATACGCTTTCAGTTTGCTTGCCGTTCAGGCAAATTCTTCTACAAATCGAAAGTGCATGCTATACTGTCAATCATGGGAGGGGATACTCATGGATGCCACCGATGCCGCCATACTTGACGAATTGAAACAAAACGCCCGCGCGTCCGCCGCCGAGATCGGCAAGCGGGTCGGCCTTTCCGCGCCCGCCGTGGCGGAGCGCATCCGAAAGCTGGAGCGAGCGGGGGTCATCGCGCAGTATACCGTGCGCCTGGACCGCGCGAAGTGCGGCAGCCCGCTGCTTGCGTTTTTGCTGGTGCGCATCGAGGGCACGCGGCACGCGCAGGCCTTCCGCAGCGCGGCGGCCCTCCTGCCCGGGTTGCTGGAATGCCACCACGTCACGGGCACGTACGATTATCTGCTGAAAGTGGCCGCGGCGGATATGCGGGCGCTTGAACATTTCATCTCCAAGGCTTTGAAAACCATCCCCGGCGTGGCAGCCACCAATACGATGCTCGCGCTTGCCACGCTGAAAGAAGAAAGCAACGTGTAGGAGCAAGGTATGATTATAAAGGGATTTCGCTTCGGCATGCTGCTGCAGCTGGCGGTGGGGCCGGTATGCGTGCTGGTGTTTCGCACCGCGGCGGACGCGGGGTTTTGGGGCGGGCTGCAGATCGTGCTTGCCGTTGCGCTGGTGGACGCCCTGTTCATCGCGCTGGCAGGCGCCGGGGCCGCGGCGCTGCTGAACCGCGAAGCGGTGAAGCGGGCCGTTCGTTTCGCGGGCTGCCTGGTGCTGATGCTGTTCGGGCTGCAAATTCTGCTGGGCGCGTTCGGGGTGCAATTGCTGCCCCAGGTGCGGCTGTTTGCGCAGCAGGGCGGCGGCCTGTTCTGGCAGGGTTTCCTGCTGACGGCTTCCAACCCGCTCACGATTCTGTTCTGGAGCGGCATGCTCACCGCGCGCATGGCGGAAAACCGGTGGAACAAACAGCAGCTCGCGCTGTTTGCCGCGGGCTGCGTGCTTTCCACGCTCGTATTCCTGTCGGCGGTCGCGGCGCTGGGCACGGTAGCCGGTGGCTTCCTGCCGCCGCTCGCCATCCAGGCCCTCAACGCGCTGGTCGGAGCGGCGCTGATTTTCTACGGGCTCAGGCTGCTGATCCGTAAAGAAAAAGCCGCGCAGGCGTAGGCCATGCGCCAGCCTTTTAACAGACTGTCGTGTTTCTTTCAAATAAGGTAATCAATGGGCTGAGCCGCGCAGAGATAAACCCTGCGCGGCTCATCGATACCCGGCTCAGTTCAGTTCAAAATCCTTTTGCTGGAGCTGCGGATAAATACTTTCGAGGGGGGAGTAATCCGCGTTCGGGTTCCCGTCAAGGTTCAACTCCTGAAGGCCAGTCAGCCCGGAAAGCGGTGTGAAATCGGTCACCTGGTTGCCGGCGACGTTCACGTTGTAGAGCCTGGAAAGGTTCGCAAGCGGCGTGAGATCGGTGATCCGGTTGCTGAACGCCCGGAAATGTTCAAGGTTCGTCAGGTTCGCAAGAACGTCGATGTTTGTGACCAGGTTACAGCTGATATCCAGCGTCTTCAGGTTGATGAAGTATTCCAGCCCGCTCAGGTCGGAAAACTGCGAGCCTTCTTCATAGCTCTCCTGCCACTCATTGTTGATGAACAGGTCGTTCACCCCGGCGGCAATCTTGGCGGTGATATCGCCGTCCGGAAGTTCCAGCGCCTTGCGGATGCGCAGTTCCAGCACCGGATCCGCAAACGCGATCACGTGGTCCGGGTCTTCCGGCAGGTTAAACTGCTGCCCCTGCTGTTCCTGCGGGTCGGCGTTTTCCGCATTCTCCGCCTCCTGATTGAAGCCACTCGACCGGTCCAGTTCCAGCGGCTGTTTCGGATCGAAATCCTTCTCCGGGATATTTTTCGCCAGGTCTTTGAGGCCTGTGACGTCTTGCGTCGCGTTGTATTGGATGAACAGCTTCTGCAATTTCTGCAACCCGTACAGCGGGCTGAAATCCGCGATACGGTTCACGGTCAGCTCCAGCCTCTCGAGGTTTGGCAGCGATTGCAGCACGGAAATATCTTCGAGCTGATTGCCGGAAAGTTCGAGACCGGTTAGGGTCTGAAGTCCGGCAAGCGGGGTGAGGTCGCTGATCTGGGAGTCGGTAATGCGGATTCCCCGTATCTTCGTCAGCTGACTCAGCGGGGTGAGGTCGCTCACCTGCGAGCCTTCGATGACCAGCCCTTCCAGATTCAGGCAATAGGCGAGCGCCGAAAGATCGCGCACATCCCGCCACATCGCGCTGTCACCTACGACCAGCTTGCCGA